>JAYTLG010000201.1:0-31625 GCA_043729555.1 Cytophaga sp. | reverse complement strand
CATTCCATTTGGAATAGTAATAATGTTGCATTAAAAATAGCTGTCAATATGGATATCGTTACCTACGATAGAGCAAGCCATGGACAATCAGAGAGAGGGCCTGACCCAAGAGACATTAACAGATTGCAAAGCGAATTGGGTATTATTATTGATACGTTCGCAAATGGTCGGAAAATAGTATTGATTGGGCATTCGTTAGGTGGCTTTATTATAAGAGATTGGGCCATTAAAAATCCAAACAGAGTTGCGGGTTTGTTATTTGTTGATCCTTCACACGAAAATTGCAGTCAATTAACTCAATCAGATGAGGATGCATTTTATAATTCCTGGCTTACTGCGTATGGTGCTAAATATGGTTCCACATTGGAAGCTAAAGAATGGAAAAACGATGTTGACTATATGGGAACAGTAGGGAATTTACCGGATGTGCCAGTAGTTGTATTAACAGCTATGAGTGTCGATGCATCATACTCTGCTGCATTTCGACAAGCATGGTACGATGCGCATGAATCTTTGGGTACAGGTGTAACCGATTTTACTCATGTTAGTGACGCAAATTCGGGACACATGGTAATGTTAGACGAACCTCAAACGCTGATTAATTGTATCAATGTGTTACTTTCTAAATTGCCGTAAATTTACTGAGGCTTTTAGATACTAAGATTAAATGCATAAAAACACACCGAGTTTAATCTTCCTTTGAATACTTCACATTTTTATTTACCGAGTACACAACCGACGAAAAATTATCGTTTAACAACGGTGCAATTGTAAATGATCGCTATCGATTTAAATCAGGCTTGATGATGGTAGCGGTCACTTGGCGGCCGTTCACGAATCCATGAGATAAAAAAGGCTACATGATATTCATGTAGTCTTTAAATAATTTTATTGTGATTGTATTTATTTTTTCAAAATATCAACTACAAATACATCTGCAAAGAAGCCTGCTTTTGTAACCCATGTAGGGCTCATGCCATGAACAACTTTATTTTCTGCAGGTATGTGGTATTTTTGATACGAATCCATATCTACTTTATCTTTAGGAGTAAAATATTTTCCATCTGCTCCTTTTAATTTCATTGGAGGTACAAATTTTGAATTTTCAATACGAATCATGCCTTCAAAATATTCTCTTGTTACGGCTGAATCTTGGTTGTGTCTTAGCGCTACCACAACTTTATGCATACCATCCGTTAATTCAGATACACCTTTTTCTGCAAAAAGTGCTTTGTAATAAGAAAAACATTGAGCGGTATCAAAAGGAACTGGTGTTGCCGAATCTTTTGTTTTTTGTGCTTGACTCGCAAATTGGAAAAGGATTAAACCTGCGAAAAGAGCTATAAAGTGTTTTTCCATATGAGTAAGTATTTTATAATCAAGTATAAATTTAATAAAATCTTAGAATTTACTCACTTTATACTTGATTATTTTTTAAGAATCAATACTTACCTTTTTTAGGCGTAATGCATTTGAGATAACCGATACCGAACTTAAACTCATTGCAGCTGCCGCAATCATCGGAGAAAGTAAGAGCCCAAATACAGGAAATAGTATCCCGGCGGCAATTGGCACACCCAGTGTATTGTATATAAATGCGAAGAATAAATTCTGTTTGATATTCTTCATTACGGCTTGACTCAAGTTTTTGGCTTTTACAATTCCCAGTAAATCGCCTTTCACCAAGGTAATTTCAGAGCTCTCAATGGCAACATCTGTTCCTGTACCCATTGCAATACCAACATTGGCTTGTGCGAGAGCGGGCGAATCGTTGATGCCATCGCCAGCCATTGCAACAATTTTTCCTTCGGCTTGCAATTTTTTAATCATGTTCAATTTGTCTTCTGGCAAACACTCTGCTTGAAAACCGGTTAAATGTAATTCATTCGCTACTGCCTGTGCTGTATTTTTATTGTCGCCCGTTAGCATAATAACTTCAACGCCTTTTTCAATTAAAGCAGCAATCGCTTTTTTACTACTTGCTTTTATTGCATCTGAAATGGCAATATAACCTACAGCCTTTTCATTTACTGCAATGTAGGATACCGTCTTACCTAATTTTTGTTCGTCTACAATAGATGTGTTTAATGCATCTGGAACACTAACATGCATTAGTTCCATGAGTTTTAAATTCCCCAAAGAAATCTTTTTATCGTTCACTGTCCCTGTAACACCTTTACCTGCTACAGCCTCAAAATCTTTTACCTCAATCAGTGTAATCCTTTTTTCTTTGGCATGTTTTGTAACCGCCGTTGCAAGCGGGTGTTCACTGTACTGATTCAATGAAGCAATGTATTGTAACAATTCTGCTTCTGAATTTCCTTCAGCAGCAAAGACTTTATTGACAGATGGTTTTCCTTCGGTGATGGTGCCTGTTTTATCTGTGATTAACACATTCACTTTGTCCATGGTTTCTAAGGCTTCGGCATTTTTAATAAGGATACCTTCTTGAGCACCTTTACCAATACCAACCATAACAGACATGGGTGTTGCCAAACCCAATGCACATGGACAAGCAATAATTAACACCGCAATAGCATTTACAAAACCATACACGTATGCGGGCTCTGGTCCGAAAATAGACCACACCGCAAATGTGGTTACGGCAACAGCAATTACAATCGGTACAAAAAATTTCGCAATGACATCTGCTAATTTTTGTATCGGCGCACGCGAACGACTTGCACTGTTAACCAGTTGAATAATTTGCGACAACAGGGTATGCGAGCCAACCTTTTGGGCTTCCATCACAAAAGATTTATTTCCATTGATGGTACCTGCGCTTACTTTATCGCCTGCTGTTTTATCAACGGGAATAGGTTCTCCTGTAATCATGGATTCATCAATGGTACTGCTACCTTCTTTGATTGCGCCATCAACAGGAATTTTATCGCCCGGTTTTACACGCAATAAATTTCCAACAATAATATTGTGTATAGAAACAACTTTGTCAACGCCATTTTCTACTATGGTTGCTTCTGATGGGGCCATTTTAAGAAGCGCTTTTATTGCACCACTTGTTTGACTATGCGCGCGTGCTTCTAATAGTTGTCCCAATAGTACTAATGTTAAAATAACAGCTACGGCTTCAAAATACAGATGCACACTGCCATCATGCGATTTGAATTCACTTGGAAATACATCCGGAAAAATCAAACCAACGATGCTAAATAAAAAGGCAACTCCTGTACCAATACCAACTAGAGAGAACATGTTTAAATTCCATGTGATGATGGATTTCCATGCACGCACAAAAAACATCCAACATGCATAGAATACGATTGGTAGCGTTAAAATAAATTGCAACCAGTTCCAAGTTTGCATATTCAACACTTTTTCCAAAGGATTGTTGTGTATCATGCTACTCATCGAAATGATAAAAACAGGCACTGCAAAAGCAACTGCTATTTTCATTTTTCGCACTAGTTCATTATATGTTTTATCCTCTGCACTTTCGCTGGGTTCTAAAGGAATGAGTTCCATACCACAAATTGGGCATGCTCCGGGTTCGTCTTTAATAACTTCCGGGTGCATCGAACAAGTGTATTGCTGCTGCTTTACAAGTTGTGGTTGCTCTACTAAGTCCATGCCGCACACAGGACAATCACCTGCTTTGTCGTAGGTCTTTTCTCCTTCGCAATGCATCGGACAATAATAAATACCATTGCCGGGTTTTGCTGCTTTTTTGTGCGTTTGTAAATGACTTTCTTTTTTCTCCGAAGAGCCTGCTTGATTTGGAAGCTCAATGGTATAATGCAAGCCTGCCTTTAATAAAGTTTCTTGTAATTTTTCTAAGGAAATATGCGAAGTCATTTCAATAGTAGCTTCTGATTTTTTCAAATCAACCGTTACCTTACTTACTGCATCTAAATTGCTTAATGTTTTTTCTACACTAGCAGAGCAGCCTGTACAAGACATTCCAATTACGGTATAGGTGTGTATCATTTTGAATTTAAGTAGAAATGTGCGACAAGAATTTACTGTCGATATGAGTTATAGTTCAATCGTTAATTTGAGAAGTTAAAAGTGAAGAGTGTAAAGTGTAATCATTTCATCATATAGCCAGTAAAATAAACTCCCGGTTTACACTTTACACTTTTAACTTTACACTAATTCCGCTTTATACCCAACCTTTTCCAATATCTCCTTAACCTCTTCAACAGAATAATCGGTTGTAATGGTTAACGTTTTCTCGGGCCCCGTAATATCAACACTCCATTCTTTGATTTTATCATCGAAGTTTAACTCTGGGCTAATAGCGGCGATACAACTGGTGCAGTTGATGTTGGTTTTTAATTGTAGTGTTTTCATATCGTTTTATTAGTTGATTTCTTAATAAAGATAGGATATGATGGAGGCTAATCGCTTATAAAAAATGAGAAAAAATTTATAGAATTATGGATAATTTTTGAAACGCTGATAAAGATAACGTATGGTATGAATTCATTTTAAAAGAGCTAAAGATAATCCATTTGGTAACTTTAGCTCTTTGTAATTTCAAATTTTCATAAAGTAAATTATTTCATCAACATATCTTTCTGCATACAATGCGCAAGACAGCCTGCTTGAGCTTTATAATTGTTGTGAACATATGCTACTAATTTTCCAGACTTATTATAGACCGCACACTGATTGCCTTTTGAAGGTTTAACTACGTACTCAACTTCGCCATTTATGTTGTGGTAATTTCCATTTTTTGCAGCTTTTCCTAAAATTTTCCCATTATTGTCAACCAAGTTTCCTTGTCTGTCAATGAATGCTATTTTTTCACCAGCATGATTTTTAATAATGCTGTCTTTAGAAATTGTGCCAAAGGTTGTTCCTGATTTGTCTGTAATTATACCAGACGAATCAGTTTTAAATGGAAATTGTGATTTTGGGTTTTGAGCAAAGGAAGTTATTGCTAACGAAAGTGCAAATGCTACTACTGTTATTAATTTGATTGTTTTCATAATTATATTTATTTAGAGTGTTAGTGAATTTTATTTAAGTAAATATCCTATTAATACATATTTTACATTATAACAAATATCATTTATTGAATTAATTATAATCAATCATATAATAAGCGGTAAAACTATATATAGATGTTAAATATATAGCAATAAGTAGTTTATAAAATTGAATTACGCAGCCTTAAATTAGTAACGAATAGACAAACCACCGCCACCGCCAAATCGGTTGTCGTAACTTGCCATTAAGGAGATATTTCTGGATACAAAATATTTCAATCCAACAGACCAAGTTGTTTCCGAACCATATTGTTTTCCGGCATTTGTGTTTTCTTTATTTAATAAACCAAAATCGGCTTGAAATTCATAGATACCATAAAGCATCGTTCTAGGGAAAATCATCAGATATCTACTCAAGCTAATTTGTGGTCGAAGTTTACTATCCATGCGTACATCAAGATTAAACATGTAAGGTGTAAAAAAACGTATCCCAGCAACTGCAGTGGTAGAAACACTTTCTAAATCTTTAGGATATTTATTTTCAATGTTGACACCTGCAAAAATTCTGAAGTAGTCGTACAAATAACGCTCATACGTGACTTCAGATTCAAAGTTTTTGTTCCAACCATATTGGCCTTCAAAGTTAAATTGATTTCTTAGATTGGATGCTACTAAATTGACACCTGCCATGTGAGAAGCTACATCGGTCATGCCCCAGAAATAATATTTATTTCCTTCTTTGGTTAATTTCCGTATTGGGTAGCCATTCATTCTTGGATCTAGTGGCGTGTCATAACTTAATGCTCTAGACATGCCACTAGACATGTGATACAGCACATGGCAATGGAAAAACCAATCTCCATAGGTATCTGGTAAAAGCTCAATCGTTATTTTTTGCATTGGCGGTACATTAACGGTGTGTTTCAAAGGAGAATATTCACCATTATTATTAATGACTCTGAAAAAGTGTCCATGCAAGTGCATGGGATGGTGCATCATGGTTAAATTGTTGAGCGTTATTCGAACAACTTTTCCCTGTTCTATTTTAATTTTATCTGCTTCAGATAGCGGCACACCATTTATACTCCATATATAACGAGACATATTACCCGTTAAATTTAATATCATTTCTTGAACAGGTCCGTTACTTACATAAGAAGTTTTTTCAGGGGATTTTAAGTAGTCATAATTATATTCAGCAAACATATCCATACCTTTCATAGGCATCTGCTTTTTCATATGTGTCGTATCATGCATCTTTATATCCATGTTACCCATAGTTTTCATTGATGCAGAGTCCATCATTTTTTTGTCCATCTTCGAATGCATTTTCATGCCCCAATTATGCATCAATTTTTTTGCGTTTTCATTCGCAGGGTTTAATTTAATGGAAGGTGCGCCCATACGCATTTTCATTTCACTCATTTTTTTCATCATTTCAATTTTATCTGGTCTTAGAACAATTGCAGCAGCTAGCGTTTCCCCTGTACCTAAAAATGCTGAGGTCGTGCCAGAACCATCTTGTGCCATGGCTCTTATCTCAATTTTTCCTGATGAAGGAATTTCTACGATGAAGTCATACGTTTCTGCAACGGCAATAAATGTTTTATAGTGTTTTACAGGCACCACATCCATACCATCCGCTGAAATTAATTCTGGGTCATCGCCGCCAAACGTAAGCCAATATTGTGAAGAACCAGAAGCGTTGATAATACGTACACGTATTTTATCTCCCGGAACAAATTCAGGATATTCGGGGTTTTGTAAACCATTTGTTAAAAATGCATTGTAGTATACATCAGCAATGTCAGCACTTTCCATACGTTGTCTCCAGAATTTCAACTGTGCACCTAATGCGCCTTGTTTAATTACTCTATTTAATGGCGCAATGGTTTTCTTTTTTATGTTGTACCATTCATTTCCGCGCTTTAAATTCTTCAGTATGTATTTTGGTTGTTGATTCGTCCAATCAGATAGTACCAACACAAGTTCTTTGTTATAGTCGTGTGTTTTTTCTTTTGGATCAATTACAAAAGAACCATACACACCACGTTGTTCTTGAAGTCCAGTGTGCGAGTGATACCAGTAGGTGCCATTTTGTTTAATCACAAATGCATATGTAAAAGATGATCCTGCTTTAACTGGTGGAGTAGTAAGGAACGGTACTCCATCATAAAAATTTGGAAGTAAAATTCCGTGCCAATGGATTGATGTGGAAACATCCATCTTATTAATAACATGTATCACTGCTGAGTCGCCTTCTGTGAAATGAAGCGTAGGCCCCGGAATACCGCCATTTATTGTCATAGCAGGTATTTCCTTGCCAGCAAGATTTACCATTTCATTATTTATGGTAAGTGTATATTCTTTTATTGGGTGTGATTCATTTTGAGCATATGAAAAATGCACCATTAGTGTTGTAGGGAATATGCAGAAAATTTTTACAGCTGTAAAAATATTTTTGTAGCTCAACATAATCTAAAATATTAATTCAATTAAACCGTTCATTACAATTTACAACTGAATTCAAAAAATATTTTACATAATAAAAATTAATAGTTACATAATTACGGGATCAGGTTATCCAGTGATTTCCTTCTATGTTCGCTAAGCTGTTTAAATGCTGAAGGAGTTATTCCTGTACTACTTTTGAATTGGGCCGACAAAGCTGCGAGGCTACTATAATTTAATTTGTTTGCAATTTCTGAAAGTGTTAATTCATCATAAGACAAAAGCTCTTTTACATATTCTATTTTTTGGAGTATCACAAATTTTTCAATCGTTATTCCTACACTAGCTGTAAACAATGAACTGATGTGCGAATAGTCGTAACCTATTTCTTTCGCTAAAAAACTTGATAATTTTTCTGAATGAACAAAATCTGGATTTTTTACAAGTTGAATAATATGTGTTTTAACCGATTCTACAATTTTGTCTTTTTTGTCTACTAATAATTCAAAACCATGCGTGGCTAATTTTTCTTTTAATGCCGAAACTTGAGTCACAGATAACGCTTCATTTAGAATAGCTTCACCCAATTCAACCTTTTCAACTAAAACAGTTAATTCTTGTAAAATATTTTCGACTGCGCTTATGCAACGCGGACAGACCATGTTTTTGATATGTAGTATTTCCTTTCCCATTTGTATTGAAGATAGTCAAACTCAAAGGTATAACGCAATTTTTTTCGTTATTAAATAATTAAAGGAAGAATTACACAGTTTGCCGTGGTTGTGCCTTTTCGAGCAACCACCAACTTGCTTGTGGGTTGGTCGATCCGCTGCAGCGGGGACATAACCACGAGCAAAAACCCTTCCTTACATCTTGCTCATATCATGACCAGCCATTGGATTAACCCCTTTTTTAAAGATGAATTCACTTTGAAGCAAATACGAGCCTGACACTACAATTTCCTCACCTGCTTTTAATCCATGCAATACTTCTGTATCCATGCTATTGGTGGCTCCTGTATGAACCATTTTTGATTCATATGAACCATCATTATTTTTAACCCATACGGTATTTTCAGTTGCTCCTTTTAATACTGCATTTGAAGGAACAAGGATTGCCTTACTGTTTTCTTTTTGAAAGATTATGTTTGCTTGCATCCCTGGTTGTATACTTGTAGATGGATTTTCAAAAGCAATACGAACCACTGTTACTGTAGAAGAAGAGGCCACTTGTGGTAAAACTTCTATGATGTGTCCGATACTTTTTTGTTGCGATTTTCCATCAAACTTCAATTGAACAATTTTTTCAATAGCATTATGCGTATTGATTTCGTTGGCGTAAAATTCTGCATCTATCCATAACGTTGTATAATCAACCAACTCATATATATATTGTCCTTCCATTACAGTACCGCCTTCTGAAATATTTATTTTTTTAATAATACCAGAGGCTGTACTAACGATTGGATAAGGTATGATCGGATTTTCTCTATGTTTTAGTTGTTCAATTTGCGCTGATGTAAGTCCCCATAGGACTAGTTTGCTTGATGCATTTTCATAAATTTGTTTTAACAATGCATCGTTTGGATTTTGATCCAGCAATTTCCAATTCGTAATAAATTCACTTTGTGTTGCTGTTAACATTTCAGAATAAATCTCATATAAAATCTGACCTTTCTTAACTGATACACCCGTTGTTTTAACTAATAGTTTTTCTATTCTGCCCTCTACACGTGCATTTACATATTGTATTGAATTTTCATTTTCCTTTACCACACCCGTTGCATAAATTTGATTTTCGATGTTATCAAAGCCGATTACTTTTGTTTGAATGTTTGCTAGTAAAATTTGTTCGGCACTTAATTTAATGGCGTTGCCTTCCATCTGCTCCGAAGAAATGGGTGTTAAATCCATGTGACAAATGGGACACTTGCCTGGCTTGGTTTCCATGATTTGTGGATGCATGGAACAGGTATAATGTGTTATTTGACCGTGTTCATGCTGCAGGTCTTTTTTCTCTTGACTTGTACAGGAAAAAAGAAGAAGCAACGGAATAAAAAGAATCAATAGATATTTCATAACTTAATAATTATCGGTTGAAATAAATGCTTCGCTGTCTACTAAATAAGATGCTACTGGCGCAATGCTATCTGTAGCATTCAAGCCTGATAGAACCTCAATCCATTCAAAAGCTTGTTTGCCCGTTTGAATTTTATGAGCTTCAAAACCCAATTGTTTTTTAATAAATACGGCAGCATTGCCTTTGCCCAATTGCACTACGGATGCAGTTGGTATCCACAGGTTTTTATCTGTAGGTTTTTTAATTGAAATATAACCACGAATCAATGTGCCAATTTTTAATTGACTGTGGTTATCGCATACCATATATACGCGAACCGTATAAAAGTCTTCGGATTTGTTAAATGATTTTTCTATAAAATCTACTTTACCTGAATAGGTATATGTGTTGATGATGATATCTACCGCATCGCCTTTTTGAATCGATCCTATATCAGCAGGCATTACTTTAAACAGTGCCCAAATACTTGATTCATCCGCAATGGTAAAAAGGTCATCGCCTTTTTTTACATATTCACCTTCCCGAATTAATTCTGCAGTGCTACTGCTACCGCCCATGCTGGTTGTGCTTCCTTGACTCGGCAAATTGAATGCATGCGAAGCCATTTCTGTATTGTCAGATACAAAGTGAATATGTCCGTTGGCGTTCGCATAGATTGAAATGCGTGCATTGGCTTGTTTATTTTTTTCCAAATTCCAAATTTCTTTTTCAGACATGCCAAGATTAATCATCTTTGATCGAAGGGCTACTTTTGAAAATTCATCGGAAGCATCATTCGTTTGTAGTATGTATAGATATTCATTTTGTGCTGTTAATAATTCCGGACTGTAGAGGTCTAGTAATTTTTGTCCTTTTGTTACATTCTCAAAATTGTATTTTACATACATTTTTTCAACCCTGCCAGCAATTCGTGCACTAATGGTGTTTACATAATTTGGGTTGTAGGTAAGATAACCCAATGCGCCAATACGGCCTGTATGATTTTCTGTTGATGGTGCAATGGCTGTAAGTTGAGAGAGAACCATACGGTTGGTAGGTTGAATCAATGTAGCCAATGTGTCGACACTATTTTTTTGAGGCATTAGTTCTAAATCCATTTTACACTTCGGACAAACACCTGGTTTGTCAGAGGTAACTTCTGGGTGCATAGGACAATAATACATAGCACTATGGTCATGCATATCATGATCCATGTTGTCCATGGTGATTTGTTTTCCGTTGTTACAGGATGCAAATACTACGAGTATCATCAGTATGCGTAGCAACTGATTAATAAAGTTGAAGTTGTTTTTCATATTCTGCCTGTAAGGTTAATAGTTCTAGTAAAATATCGTAATACTGCATTTGCGTCATTTGTAGATTCATGCGCGCATCGAGTGTTTCAAATAACTCACCTGTATTTTGTGCATAGGAAATCATAGAAACATCGTAGGTTTTTTTAATGGCCGGCATCAAGATTGTTTCATATAATTCTAATTGATATTTGGTCGATTTTATTTGATTTTGCAAGCCGTATAATTTTCCTGTTGATTCGTTTATGATGGCTGCTTTTTCATTTTGCATGGCTCTGATTTGATAATTCGCTGCTGTAACATTTGATTTATACATTTTCGAAGACCAAGGTGCAATGGGCACTGTAACCATACCCATTAAAGTAAACATATTTGGGTCGTCGCCAAAAGTAAACATGTGTCCGTATTGAATTCCAAAGTCAGGTTTGCCTTTAAAGGACTCTGCTTTTTGTTTTAATTGCGTTACACGAATATTTTTATCTATGGCTAATAAATCGCTTCGGTTGCTTATAAAATTGCTGGTGTCTACAACTTGCTTTTCGTATTGTTGAATGGTTATTGTTGTATCCACATTAAATGCTACATTTTTATCACGGTTCATTAACGTGTTAATCATATACACTTTTTGATTGCGTTCGTTCTCTAACATGGAGCGGTCTTTTTTCAAAAGCGCTTGTTGCGACTTTGCTTTGTATATACTTGCAAGCGATCCTTGGTTGTAGGCAATATTTTTTTCACGCATCGTTATCATTACTTGGAGTGTTTTTTCTGCTTCAGTTAACACCTGTAATTTTTTATCGATAATCTGAATGTCAAAGTAATTCATTTTTGCATCAGCTAATAATGCATTTGCTTCTGCACGTTGAGTTTCTAATTCCACCGACGACATGGCTTGCATGTATGATTGATTTGCACGTAACCTAGACGGATTCGGAATCATTTGTTTCGCTTCTATCATCAGGTTTCCCATTCCGGGCATCATTGTATTCATGCCATCTACGGTTAGTGTCTGTGGTTTCCAGTATGAGGTTTGATATGGAGTCATGAAGAAACCAAATCCAATTTCTGGTGCATCCCAAGCGCGTGCACCCGTTGCCATGGCATCGAATGATTTTGCTTGGTTGGCATACATTTCCAACATCGGATTCGATTGTATGATTGCCGATTTAATGGAATCATACGTCAGCACCTGTGCGCTTGAAGGCACAGATACGATGATAAACAACACAAGTCCCGCGAGTTTATTCTTTAACATCGAGCACATCAATTTTTCCATGTTTATTAAGTTCATAAATTTTCATTAATTCAAATACGATGGGTGTAACCAACAACACATAGATGGTAGATGTTATGGTGCCACCAATCAAGGGAATAGTTATGGGTAACATGACATCGCTACCTACACCAGTAGCCCATAAGATGGGTATTAATCCAAATAAAGAAACCGACACAGTCATTAATTTCGGGCGTAAACGTTTAGCTGCTCCATCAATTACATAGTTGCGAACATCTGCATCTGTGATTGTTGTTCTCGAATTTCCTTTATCATGTACCAATTTTTCCATCGCTTCATTCAAATAAATAACCATGAGCATGGATGTTTCTATTGCCATACCAAACAAGGCAATGAAGCCAACGGCAACCGCTACCGAAAGATTAACACCATAGAAGTACACCATGAATACGCCGCCAACCAATGCAAATGGGACTGTAATCATTGTCGCTAAAGCTTCTTTCAATGACTTATATGTTACATACAACACAATGAAAATAATGAGTATTACAATGGGTAAGATTAATTTCATCGTTTTATTTGCGCGGATTTGATTTTCCCATTGTCCACTCCATTCCACAAAATACCCTTTTGGCATTTTTGAAATCATTTTATCTAATTGTTCTTGTGCTTCAGTCACGGTGCTACCTAAATCTCTGTCGCGTACATTAAAAAGTACGGTTCCACGTAGCAGGGCATTTTCTGAATTAATCATCGGTGGGCCATCTGAAATGTTGATGTCTGCAACACTTGAAAGTGTGATCGTTCCAAATTGCATGGTTTGTACAGGCAAACGTTTTAACTCTTCGATGTTTTCTCTATACGCTTGTGCAAATCGAGTATTCACCGCAAAGCGTTGTCTACCTTCAATCGTTGTTGTTATGTTCATGCCACCAATGGCACTTTCAACAATCATGTTTACATCATCTACAGTCAATCCATATCTTCCAATGGCATCTTTATTTATTTTAATGTCTAAATATTTTCCGCCGACAATGGGTTCAACAAATAAATCTTTAACACCATCAATATCTTGTATGGCCGTTTTGATTTTTTCAGATAAGGCATAAATCGAATCCAATTCTTGTCCGTACACCTTAATGCCCACATCGGTTCGTATGCCTGTTGAAAGCATATTGATGCGGTTGATTATGGGTTGTGTCCAACCATTGGTTACACCTGGTATCTGAAGTTTTCCATTTAATTCATTGACAATATCTTTCTTTGTAATTCCTTCGCGCCACTCAGCGCGTGGTTTTAAGAGTATAATGGTTTCAAGCATACTAATAGGAGAATTGTCTGTTGCTGTAGATGCTCTTCCTGCCTTGCCCAATACATGGGCTACTTCGGGTACAGATTTTATGAGTTTATCCTGAATTTGAAGAATGCGTTTTACTTCCGAGTTTGAAACATCGGGTAAAGTCACTGGCATAAATAAGATCGAACCTTCATCTAATGGAGGCATAAATTCAGAACCCAATCTTGAAAGCATCAATCCACCTGTTAGTAGCATTCCTAGGTTGATTGCAAGAATTGTTTTTTTCCATTTTAAACAAAAGACTAAAATTGGCGTGTAGACGTTTTCTAATCTTCGTGTAATGGGATTTTTTTCTTCAGGTTGTAACTTCCCTTTTAGTAAATATGAAATTAAAACTGGAGTTAAACTGATAGCAAGAAATGCATCTACAATCAAGATAAATGTTTTTGTCCAAGCCAAAGGATGAAATAATTTCCCTTCCATACCTGTCAATAAAAACACGGGTAGAAAAGAAGCAATTACAATGATGGTTGAATAAAACACGCCAGGCCCAACTTGCTTAGATGATTTTTCAATTAAGTCCAAGCGTTCTGCATCCGACAATGGATCAATGCTTTTGCGGAATATTTTTTTTATGAAGTTCATATCTATCCGATTAAAGCGTCGTTGATTTTTTCTCTTGTTCTTCTGCAATATGTCGATAAGAATTTTCGACCATTACAATTCCATCATCAACTACAACACCTATTGCTAAAGCAATACCCGTGAGTGACATAATATTGGAAGAAATTCCAAAAGCTTCCAACAAAATAAATCCAACGGCTACCGAGATGGGTAATTGTATAATTATGATTAATGCACTGCGCCAGTGAAAGAGGAAAAGAATAATAACTAGTGACACCACAATCAATTCTTCTATCAATGTTCCTTTTACAGATTCAATAGCTTCTTCTATCAAGGTGCTTCTATCATAGGATACGTTTATGTGTACACCTTCAGGCAATCCTTTTTCTACTTCTTTAATTTTTTCTTTTACAGCTTTAATTACTTGGTCGGCATTTTCTCCATAACGCATTACTACAATACCACCAACAACTTCTCCTGTGCCATCGTAATCAAAAATGCCTAATCGTAAGTCGCCGCCCATTTGTAGACTTGCTACATCTTTAATTTTTATTGGAATAGAATTTCGAGTTGATACGGTTATGTTTTCGATGTCTTCAATATTTTCGATATATCCCAATCCCCGTATGATATACGCCATGTCGGTCATCTCAAATTTTCGTCCTCCAACATCGTTGTTGTTTGCTTTTACTGCTTTTAACACATCCATCAGCGTGAGGTTGTAGTAGGTTAACTTGTGTGGGTCAATAACAATTTGGTATTGCTTTTGAAAACCACCAAAGGATGCAACTTCTGCAACTCCAGGTACATTTTGTAAAGCAAATTTTATATACCAATCTTGTAAGGCACGTTGTTCGCCGAGGTCAACATTGGGAGCATCTAAATGATACCAGAAAATATGGCCTACTCCTGTACCATCCGGACCCAGCGTTGGAGAAACATCTTGTGGTAATAATTTTTGTGCATAGTTCAATCGTTCCAACACGCGCGTACGTGCCCAATAAATATCCGTATTATCGTCGAAAATAATGTAGACAAAACTCATCCCAAACATAGACGAACCTCGAATGTTTTTCACGTTCGGTATCCCTTGCAAGTTGGTTACTAGGGGATACGTCACTTGGTCTTCAATTACCTGAGGACTTCTACCCATCCATTCGGTGTAGACGATTACTTGATTCTCCGACAAATCGGGAATGGCATCAATCGGATTCTTTTGTATCGAATAAAGACCCCATGCAAAGAGTCCTGCTGCGATAAGCAAAACAACCAAGCGGTTTTTTAGTGAGATCGATATGAGTTTTTCAACCATAGTTGTACTGTTTTAAAATCTACTCTAAGTTCGGAGTCAGATGCATTTATTTCTTAAAGCTCTCATCCTCGGTTTGTGGTACACAGAACGTAATTGTATGTTCTGTGTACCACAAGAACCGTGATGAAGATGGAATTACATTTTCATCGTACTATCACGATGCATCGTACTATCATGCATCATATCCATATGTTCGTGTGCAGATTTTTTCACAAGGTCCATTCCACATTTTGGACAACTGCCTGGTTTGTCAGAAATGACTTCAGGATGCATGGGGCAGGTATATTTTTGAGTACTTGAATTCCCCGCATTATCCGAATCCTTGGTTGCAGCATGTTCACATGATATGGAAACGATTGCTACTATAGCAATAGCCATTATTGGTAGGAATATTTTTTTCATAGTGTTGGTAGATTAAATTTGTGTTTTTTTATTTATTTGAATTTTTGTTTGTAGCACACACAACGCAATTACATGTTTTTTCTGGCGCCAGTCTTTAGCGCAGCGAGACTGGTGTCTAGCATTCGGCAGTCTCTGACTGCATTCATATTTTTCAAAACAACATAAAATGTAGTCAGAGACTACAAAATAAACGGCACCAGTCACGCTACGCTAAAGACTGGCGCCAGAGCTTCCCTAAACGTTTTTTCATCCGTTTGGAATTTGTTTTTTGTTGTTTGGAATTTCATCCAACGACCTTACGCTCTCTTATACTTACAACATCCCGGAAGCGCTTTATAACTTGCATCGGTAGCTTTTACTTTGTCTGTATCGTGTCCCGCATCTGCAACAAGTTGATACAATTGGTCTACAGAGATGGAATGTGGGTTGTATTCAACCGTTACCATTTTTGTTTTTGCATCCCAAGTCGCACTTTTTACAGCCGTATTTTTTTTAAGTGCCGACTCAATTCTGCTTTTGCACATTTCGCAATTACCGTATACTTTGAAAGTAGTCGTTTCGTAATGTGATGTTGTTGCAAATACAGATTGAAACATACTTGCGAATAGGATGAACGTTGAGAAGATGATGGTTTTCATAATAGATTTTTTTAAGGTTGAGTATTATTAAATTTTTATTGAATTAGGCTCTTCTGGAATTGTATTTGAGAAGCTCATAAATAGGATTTAAAATCCTTTTATGAGTGTGTCACAGATAATGGGAAACAGTACTATTAATAATAGTAACGTTAAGCACCAATAGCAATTGAATCCCTCTTTTCAAGAATGACATCACACATATGAGATTATAAATGGGGTAATGCGTTTGCTAACCTAGCAAACATCAGCCGAAGCGAGATTAAAAAACTAAATAATTAAACTATTATATAAAATATAAAAAGGTTGATCAGAAATATTGGGTGGCGCATTGCATGCATCAGAACTTTTTAATAGTTCTGTATAATGAATATATTCACACTTTACTGCACATTCAATTGGAACAATAGCTACAATTTGTTGTCCCAAATTAAATGAAAAAATAGAAGTTGTTGTGTCGTCTGTACTAATTACGGCAGAAAAGTTTTTGCAACAAGATTTCTCATGTATTCCTGTTTTAGAATCACATGATGCGCCACACGTTTTGCTTTGCCCAAAAAAGCTTACAGAAGAAATTGAGTCGCCACAGAAATGTATGTTTACTGCTACATTGCTTGTGGCAACCAGAAGGAGTAAAATACAAAATATGGAAACGATTTTTTTCATATTATAAAGTAACAGAAAATTAAAAACTTATATGTTATAAAAAACGAGTAAAATATTATAATTAAATAGAAATCCCGCAAACAACGGCTAATTATGCTATTTTTACTTTTAGTAACCATATTTGCTCCTAAAATGTTCCCATGAGCATTTTAACAATAGATTTAATCAACATGACTTCTTTAAAAGCTAATCTATTTACGTATTGCACCGATTATGTAATGGAACGCATTACGCGTCTCAAAACTGAAATCAAAAAAACACAGTCTTCGGCAAATGAAGAAACAAAGAGCAGTGCAGGCGATAAGTATGAAACGGGTCGTGCAATGGCACAATTAGAGATTGGTAAAAATACGGTTCAATTACATGAAGCAGAACGACTGCTTGGTATGTTGCAAGCTATTCATATAGATCTTGTATCTGAAATTATTATTCCGGGATCTTTGGTTACAACATCAAAAGGTGTTTTTTATATTTCAATAAGTATCGGGTTAATTACACTTCAAGACAAACCTTATTTTGTTGTTGCACCAGATTCGCCTATAGGTAAATTATTGATGGGAAAAAAAGTGGGGGATGTGGTTAGCTGGAATAATAATACGTATACCATTCAATCCAAATGTTAAATTTAATTTTACTTACAGAGGAGAATCCGCTTGATACTGTAGATGGATATTGGGGTGTTTTTTGGTTTGCCTTGCCATTTGTTATTGTTGTTTCAGCAATTGTAATTGGTTTAATAAACCGATATGAAATTGTTGTAATAAAAATGCATAAATATTTTTTGCCTTTAAGTGCTGAACGTGTAGCTGTCTTGGATACGTCATTTCCCTATTACTGGAAACTATCTCCACGAAATAAAAGACGATTTCGAAATCGGGTACATCATTTTCTGATCAATAAAAAAATTGAATCAGAAGAATATGAAGTAACGGAAGAAATGAATGTGTTGATTGCTGCAACCGCCATACAAATAATGTTTGGATTGGAAGCCTACTATTTATCCTACTTTGGTAATATTATATTGGTGTCGAAACAAATTGAAAATGTTATTACAACAAAACATTCGCCGATTTATATTTCTTGGAAAAATTTTGATGTGGGGCACTCATTTATAGCAGATGGTTACAATCCGGGTTTGCGAATATTAGCAATTGCTTTTAAATTAGAACAGGCTTTGAATAATCTTTCAAAACACATGTTTATGAGCAATCGACATTTTGAATTAAATCAGTTGTATAAACGAGAAGCTGAACGGTATATTTCAAGCGGCAAGGCAAGCTACGAGGATTATAGCGATGTAGATAGAACTGAATATTTTGGTGTAGCCGTTGAATATTTTTTTGAACGACCAATTCATTTTTATGCGACGCAGCCAGGTATGTATGTTGCGCTTTCTAGATTGCTACAACAAGACCCTTTGGGGAACATAAAATATAAAAGAATTTAATAATATGGATTTATTAATTATTTATCGAGGCCGAATAGAAAGTTCAAGTGGTGCAGGTAGCATGATGGGATTTTTTTTATTTTTCTTGCCAATTATAATAACCGCCATATCTATGCTTGTAGGTATATGCAGGTATTATGAAATTCATCTATTCAAATTTTATAAATATTTTTCAGACTTAAGTGATGATCGAAAACGGATACTAAAGAATCAATTTTCATATTATCAAAAACTATCGACAAGTGAAAGGGAACTATTTGAAGATCGTGTACATCATTTTTTAATAAATAAAAATTTTGTTTCAACCGACCTAGAAGTTACGGAAGAGATGAAGGTCTTGATTGCAGCAACAGCTATTCAAATATTATTTGGCTTAGATCCGTATTATTTATCCAATTTTGATTGTATCGAACTTGTACATGTAGAACCTAAAGCGGCTGTTTCGGATAAAAATAAAAAAGTAATTATTTGTTGGCCGGATTTTATAGCAGGCATTTCGGACTGTGCAGATGGTTATAATCCAGGCTTAAAAACGTTGTCACTGGCATTTAACCTCGAATATCAATTAAGTAAGTATTCTGCAAAAATGTTTAATAAACATCGATTTAAAGAATTGAATGTATTGTATAGAAGTCAGGCAGAGAAATACATTTCTAGTGGCAAGTCAACATACAGCGATTACAAACAAGTAGACCGAAACCAATATTTTGCTGTTGCTGTCGAATATTTTTTCGAACGTCCAGAACATTTTTATGCAAACCAACCTCAAATGTATCACGCCTTGGCAAAGCTTTTGAGACAGGATACGTTGGGGATATATAATTTTAGGAGGAAGTGAAAAAAAATTTATGGCGAATAGACTTATAACCGAACACAGAAAAAGTGGAATGTGTTTTTTGATGGCATTTTTCACATATTGTATAATTTGTTTTAGTGTATTTCTTTACGTATATATTTTTATTGAGAAAGAATTTCCATTTTTTGTAATTTTCATCTTTTTATTAGTAGGTGTATTAATGGGGTTCTTGTTATTAAAAACGGATCCTGTAGTTGAAATTGATTTGGATTCTGGTGAGTTATTGGTTCGCTACCCTATTAGTCTAACAAAATTTTTGTATTCCCAGAATGACATCAAAGGCTTCAATGTCAAGTCGCACATGTACATACCGAAACATCCATTTAATAGTACATACGTTTTTATTGAAATAGTTTTTTATACAACTGACAATAAAATATATGGTATAACTTCTTTGACTACGGTAAACTTTGAAGCAATGTTAATGTATTTTTACAATACATATCCAATGGTATTGGATAAAAAATCTCAGCAGTTTTCTGAAGAAAAAAAGGACCTCCATTATAAACTTATATTAGATGAAATTGAAACAGATAAACGAAACTTTTGGAAGCAAAAGAAGAAGGATTTTTTGATTTCGTTACTTATAGCGATTAGTGTGTATTTATTTTATTATCTAATGCTTTTATATGGGGAATAATAATGCCCCTCTATCCGTAAAGTTAGCTGAAACTGATGCCATCGCTTTAACGATGGCATCAGTACTATTAGAAATTAATAAATCTCGAAATGCATTCCTTCTTTTTGCAGTTTTCGATATTTCTTTTCATCAAATATAAAGAGCTGTGCCGTACGGTGCACACCATCCGACCACGTTTCGTCTAATGGTTTTAGAATGTTTAATTTTATAATTTTTCTTCTGAAATTTGGCTTGTCAAATTCAATTCCAAAAATTGCTTGATATAAATTTTGCAACTGATTTAAGGTAAATTTTTTGGGAAGCAATTCAAATCCGATGGGTTCGTAGCGGGCTTTAAATCGCAGTTGCTCCAATGCACGCTTGGTGATTTCGCTGTGATCAAAAACGAGTTTGGGTAGCGCATTCATATTTACCCATTCAACCGACTCCGCATCTGCACCAACATTTATTTCATAATGTGCAGGGTTTACCAAACTAAAATAGGAAAGTGTAACAACTCTTCGTAATGGGTAGCGGTTTACTTTTCCAAATGCACCTACTTGTTCCATGAATAGGTTTTGTACGCCTGTTAATTCAAATAATATGCGTTTTGATGCATCGTCTATATCTTCATTTATTTGAATGAAGCCACCTGGCAATGCCCATTTCCCTTTTTCAGGATCTTTTTTTCGTCTTAAAAGCAAGGCTTGTATGGCTCCGTCTTTATATCCGAATAACACACAATCAATAGATAATTGATCTAATATTTGTCCCATTAAAGGTCTATTTATTTGTTAATTCAATTTGGATGTGTATATTAGTAGTCAAAATGACTATTAATATGAAAAAACCGCATATACTTATACTTATCGTATTTCTACTAGGCTTTTTAATCGTTGGTATGCAAACTATTAAAAAAGATCCTATTTACAAAGATCCAGTTGCACCAATTGATGCTCGAGTGGAGGATTTGCTTTCTAAGATGACTTTAGATGAAAAAGTTGCTCAATTAACTTGTAGATGGAATACGAAGGCGGCTTTTTGTGACGACAACAAAAACTTTGATCCTAAAAAAGCGAAAGAAGTTTTAAAAAATGGTATTGGCCAAGTTGGTCGTCCTTCTGAAGGAAAAGATGCTTATCAAACGGCTGTTTTTTGTAACACCATTCAAAAATATTTAATTGAACAAACACGCTTGGGGATTCCGGCCATGTTTCACGAAGAATGCTTACATGGTCATGCCGCAATCGATGGTACTTCTTTTTCACAGCCTATTGGTTTGGCTTCTACATGGAATACAAATTTGATTCAACAGGTATATACATTAACAGCAGAAGAAGCACGTGTACGAGGAACACATCAGGCTTTGTCGCCTGTGTTGGATGTTGCACGTGACCCACGTTGGGGTAGAGTAGAAGAAACGTTTGGTGAAGATGCATATTTGACATCGCAAATGGGCTTGGCTGCCGTGAAAGGTTTTCAAGGAGATATGAGCAAAGGCCTAAGCGATAAAAATGTATTGCTAACCTTAAAACATTTCGTCGCACATGGTCAACCCGAAAACGGCACCAACTGCGGACCTGTAAATGTTTCGGATCGTGTGTTGCGCGAAGTGTTTATGTACCCGTTTCAAAAAGCAATCGAGCAAGGTGCTGAAAGTGTAATGGCATCGTATAACGAAGTAGATGGTGTGCCGTCGCATGCCAACAAATGGTTGTTGACAGATGTGTTGCGTAAGGAGTGGGGTTTCAAAGGTACGGTTGTTTCAGATTATTATGCCATAGAAGAATTAAGTATTCGTCACAAATTAACGAAGGATAGTTTGTTGATGGCAAAATATTCCATTGAAGCAGGCGTGAATGTGGAGCTTCCTGAACCCGTGATGTATACGAAGTTGCAGCAGTTGGTTGCTGAAGGGAAAATTACCGAAGCACTGATTGATGAAAATGTACGCTTGGTATTGAGACATAAATTTATTTCTGGTGCATTTGATCGTCCGTATGTGGATCCGAAAAAAGCCAAGGCAATTGTTGGTTCTTCGAAGGGGGATTCACTTTCTTTAAAAGCAGCAGAAGAAACAATTGTGCTTTTGAAGAATGAAAATAATTTAGCACCCTTAAAACTAAGTGCCTATAAAAACATTGCTGTTATTGGACCCAACGCAAACGATACTTTGTTAGGGGGATACAGCAGCACACCAAAACATTTTGTTACGGTCTTAGAAGGAATAAAAAAATATGCTAAAGATAAAGCAACCGTGCGTTATGCAGAAGGTTGTAAAATTACCATGCCGGGTAAATGGGAAGAAGATCCGGTTAAATTAAGTACATACGAATCAGACGAAGCGAGCATCAAAGAAGCAATTAAAGTTGCCAATCAATCGGACATCATTATTTTGGCCATCGGTGGAAATGAATTAACATCGAGAGAAGCATGGTCGGATACACACATGGGCGATCGTTCGAATTTGGATTTAATTGGTCGACAAATGGATTTGGTACGTGCCTTAGAAAAAACAGGTAAGCCCATTGTTGTATTGTTATTTAATGGCAGTCCGATTACCATCAACGAAATTCAAGAACGCATTCCTACCATTTTTGAATGTTGGTATTTGGGACAAGAGGCTGGTACTGCGGTTGCAAATGTGTTGTTTGGTGATGTGAGTCCTTCTGGTAAATTACCAATTAGTTTTCCAAAATCGGTAGGTCATATTCCTTCGTATTATAATTATAAGCCATCGGCACGCAGAGGTTATTTATTTGACAATGCAATGCCTGTTGCACCATTGTATGCATTTGGTTATGGTATGTCTTATTCTACATTTGAATTGAGTAACCCTGTATTAAAAAAATCTACGATTGCGAAAGGCGAAACAGCCACGGTTACGGTAACCATTAAAAACACAGGATCTGTGGCTGCTGCACAAGTGATACAGCTTTATATTCATGATGAAGAATGTTCGGTAACACGACCAATAAAAGAATTGAAGTCGTTTTCAAAAGTGTTCTTAAAGCCAGGCGAAAGCAAGCAAGTAGATTTTGTGTTAACAGAAGATGCATTTGCATATTGGAACATTAATATGAAATACGATATTGATCCAGGTGCATTTACCATTATGACTGGTACCTCTTCGCGCGATAGTGATTTGAAAAAGGTTGTGCTGACAATTATATAAAGAGTTAAACAGCTCTTTATATACAGATAAGGCAAAAAGTGCTGTTGATTTATAAATCAACAGCACTTTTTTTGTGTTTGAATTGTAATTTATCTATATTATTGAATAACTAACTTTTCACTAACCTTAAACAACTATTTGTATGGGAAATTTACTTTATATAATTGCAGCGATACTTGTTATCGGCTGGTTGTTTGGTATGATCGGCGGTTACCAGCAAGGCGGTCTACTCCACATTTTATTAGTCATTGCAGTCATTGCTGTTTTGTTGCGCGTGATTCGTGGTTGATTGTATTAGAGAGTAAAATTGTAACATAAAAAACGGCTGCCTTCACATCATGCAAAGGCAGCCGTTTTGTTATTGGCGTGTGTTACGGCTGATTCAAATTGCCTAAAGAGAATGTGCGACCCCGCTGGAGTCGAACTTTCAATTTACACCACAGCAGTTATTTCTTTTCGAATGGCTTGTGCTGCTGCAACCATGTTAATCAAGGCCGCTTCCGTTTCAGGCCATCTGCGCGTTTTTAATCCGCAGTCTGGGTTCACCCAAATGTTTCGAACGGGCAGTACATTCATGGCTTTGTTCAACAAATCAATCATCTCATCTGTTGTTGGTATACGCGGACTGTGAATGTCGTACACTCCCGGTCCAATTTCATTCGGATAGTTGAAGTCCACAAAGGCGTCGAGTAATTCCATTTGTGAACGGGAGGTTTCAATCGTAATAACATCGGCATCCATGGCTGCAATATTTTTGATGATGTCGTTGAATTCTGAATAGCACATGTGTGTGTGAATTTGTGTTTCATCTTTAACACCCGAAGCAGAAATTCGGAAACATTCTACCGCCCAATGTAAATAAGCTTCCCAGTTTTCTCTGCGCAAGGGCAAACCTTCACGTATAGCAGGTTCGTCAATTTGTATAATTTTGATGCCCGCAGTTTCTAAGTCTATTACTTCGTCGCGTATGGCAAAGGCTATTTGCATACACGTATCTCTGCGTGGTTGGTCGTCGCGCACAAACGACCATTGTAAAATAGTAACCGGTCCGGTTAACATACCTTTCATGTATTTTTTAGTCAGCGATTGTGCAAGGCTTGTCCATGCAACCGTCATAGGTTCGGTACGTTCGATGTCGCCATAAATGATTGGTGGTTTTACACAACGCGAGCCATAACTTTGTACCCAGCCGTTTTCAGAAAATACATACCCTTTTAATTGTTCGCCAAAATATTCGACCATGTCGTTGCGTTCAAACTCGCCATGTACCAATACATCAATACCAACTTTTTCTTGCCACTCAATTGCCTTCGTCATTTCAACTTTTACAAAGTCTTCGTATTGTGCACGTGTGATATCGCCTTTTTTATACTTCGCACGATTTGCACGTACTTCCTCAGTTTGCGGGAAGGAACCAATCGTAGTTGTTGGTAATAAGGGAAGCTGCAAAGCATTTTCTTGAATTTGTTGACGCAATTTGAATGTGCTGTTGCGTTGCGAGTCTTTTATTTGAACTCCCTGTATACGAGCCTTTACTTGTGGTTTGTGAATGAGTTTAGAAGATTTTCTGTTATCAATTGAAGCTTTGTTCGCTCTCAAAATTTCCACCTCTTCGGATTGTATCGGTGCGCTGTTTAATTGTTTTAAGGCCGCTACTTCATGTAATTTTTGTTTGGCAAATGCCATCCAGTTTTTAATTTCTGGAGTCAATACATTTTCATTTTTTTCATTATTAAAATCACAAGGTACGTGCAAGAGCGAACAAGAAGGCGCAAGCATAACACGGTCTTTGCCGATGGCAGCAACTGCTTTTGTAATGAAGGTGTTTGAATGTGCGTAATCGTTCTTCCAAACATTTCTGCCGTCAATAAGTCCCAGTGAAAGATTCAGTTTTGAAGAAATAAATGCTGGCGTAAGAATGTCGGTTAATTGCGAAGGACAACGTACCAAATCCAAATGCAATGCATCAATTGGAAGTTTGGTAGCGATGTCAATATTTGTTCCAGTACATTCAAAATAGGTTGCTACAATAAATTTCAAAGAAGGAAATAAATTTCGAAGTGCCGTATACGTTGTTTCGTAGGCTTTGCGTTCTTGTGCATTCAAATCCATTACCAAGAATGGTTCATCGAGTTGTATCCAGTCGGCACCGCTTGTTTCCAATTTTTTTATTAGTTGAATATAAACAGGCAGTACATTGTCTATCAATTCAATTCGATTGAAACCTGCTTCTTTTTCTTTTCCTGATAATAAATAGCTGACAGGCCCTAACAATACAGGCTTTGCCGATTTTCCTACTAATGCTTCTGCTTCCACATATTCATTAACGGCTTTGTTGGAGATAGCTGAAAACTTTTGATCTTTTTTAAATTCAGGAACGATGTAATGGTAATTGGTATCAAACCATTTTGTCATTTCCATGGCTGTGATGTCGTAGCCATCTTTTTGATAACCACGCGCCATTGCAAAATAAATATCCAGCTCGGTGAAATCTTTTTTCTGCAACAAAGGTGAAAAACGATCTGGAATTAGTCCCAGCATAAAAGACATATCCAATACCTGATCGTAAAAAGAAAAATCGTTACAAGGTATTAAATCCAAGCCTGCATCTTTCTGTGTAAGCCAATTGCTGACACGTATTGCCTTAGCCGCGTCTTGTAATTTTTGTTGGGTGATGGCGCCAGCCCAATACTGTTCCGAAGCCTTTTTAAGCTCTCGGTTATCTCCAATACGTGGGTAGCCTAAGTTGTGTGCAATCATAAAATGGTGTTCTGTTTTAGAATATAATTCTTTGCAAAAGTATGTATGTAGATTTATAATCTACTATTGTTTTAAAAACTAAGTAAATATTACTAAATTGTATGATATTAAAGAAAATTAGTCTTAAATAGATATATAATTATAGTTCATTTAGAAAAAACACCTATGCAAGCATTAGACGACATCGACTTAGCCATACTGCGTTCGCTACAAGAGGATGCACATATTACTACAAAAGAATTGGCGCATCGGTTACATTTAACAACAACGCCCATCTACGAACGTGTTAAACGTTTGGAGCGCGAAGGCTATATTAAAAAGTATATTGCCATACTCGACAATCAAAAGTTGAAACGCGGCTTAACGGTATTCTGTAATGTATCGTTAAAGCAACATACCAAAGACATTGGTACAAAATTCGTAGAAGAAATTATTGCCATTCCTGAAATCGTAGAGTGTTATAATATTTCGGGCGAATATGATTTTATGTTAAAAATATTGGTGGAAGACATGCCGCATTACCAAAGTTTTGTAATGAATGGTTTGGGCTCAATCAAAAATATCGGCAGTGCGCATAGCATCTTTGTGATTGGAGAGATTAAACATTCGACTTCGATACCGATTTAAGATTTTAATCGCAAGGTGCGCAAAGTTTTTTCCCAAAGGTCGCATGGGAACGTTTGCACGTATTAACTACTCTGGCGCATTCTTTAGCGTAGCGGTGACTGGTGTTATTTATTCGGCAGTCTTTGACTGCATTTAGTTTCATTAAAAAGTAGTCAAAGACTACGTAATGATAGACACCTTCGCCGCGGCGAACTGAAGACTGGCGCGAGAAAAAACTTTGAGTGAATAATTTAATTTGCGTACTTTGAGTTTTAAACTTTGGTTCCTTTGCAGTTAAATAACCCCAAAGGAACCAAAGCGCCTCCAAACAACGTTCAACATCTATGAAATCAACAAATAAAAATCATTGGGAAACTGTTTATGCAACCAAGACACCCGATCAAGTAAGTTGGACACAAGCAGTGCCACAAACATCGTTGGATTTTATTGCTTCGTTTAATATGCCTAAGTCGGCCAGTATTATTGACATTGGTGGGGGAGATAGCAATCTTGTAGACTTTTTACTTGATGCAGGGTATACCAATGTTTCTGTATTAGACATTTCAGCCAATGCAATTGAGCGCGCTAAACTTCGCTTAGGAGAAAAAGCTAATGCCGTTACTTGGATTGTCAGCGACATCACTGCGTTCGAACCAACTACAAGCTATGATATTTGGCACGACCGTGCTACGTTTCATTTTCTAACAACGGAGCAACAAATAAAAACCTATCAGCAAATTATAAACAAGGCAGTGTCTGGTTATATCGCTTTAGGAACCTTCTCGGTTGATGGTCCAACAAAATGTAGCGGTTTAGAAATCAAACAATATTCGGAAGCATCATTAACAAGTATTTTAGCGAATGGCTTTGAAAAATTGAATTGTTTGATCGAAGATCATATCACGCCTTTCGCTACCAAACAGAATTTTATTTTTTGTAGTTTTAAGAAAAGGATTTAAACGCAAAGGGACGCAAAGTTTTTTCGCAAAGTCCGCAAGGGGATTATTCGCATGTATTGATCTTAAGTGAATAATTCGATTTTAGATACTTTGAGTCATATTTTGCGCCATACTATTCGGCGGACATTCCTGTTAAAAAAATGATTAAATTAGCTAATAAAGATTTATTAATGGAAGAAATTTATTTAACACCAGAATTAAAGTCATATTATATTAATGACTTTAATTCTGTTATAACATTATCAACTGATTTTTGGGGAATTGATAATGGTTTGAAGGACGTTTTAATTAATATAAATAAGAGTTCAGCAATACAAACTTTATATTCAAAGAAACATGATTTTCATAAAACAAGTTTTGAATATGAAAGCTATTTGATAATTGCATATAAAAAAGAAGTAGAATTAGAATTGTTTAGATTTGTAATTCCAGAGTTTTTGATTTTGTTTAATACAAATGAATATCAAAAGTTTTCATACTCATTTGAATTGCCTGTACTTAATTCTAATTACAGAAATGGCGAAAGCCATTTTAATATTGGATGTATTAATAATGAAAAATATTTTTTTGTAAATAATATTAAATTTGAATTGATTTCTGATAATGAAATAATTCACAATACATTTTGGAAACACCTTGAAACTAAACTTTTTATTTTAAATTGTTAAATATTAAAAAATAATATTCCGTTCTTCCGAATTTGTAATTCAGAAGCCAGATAACTCAGGATTTGTAATCCATCTATTGTAAGAAATTTAATTGCGCCCTCCTCCGCGGCGGAGCGGTTAAAATCATGAAAGTATCAAAATGAAAATAATCAACAAATCCATACCCAGTGTTCGTCTCTCCGAATTTATTTCAGAGATAGAGGATTGCTTGAACGAAACATTTTACGGTGACACCTTTTGGGTAACCACCGAAATAAGCGACGTCAATAAGAAACTTGATAAGCGTTGGTGTTATTTAAAACTCATCGAAAAAGAAGGCAAGACAGTAACCGCTGAAATTGGCGCGGTATTCTGGACCCAAGGCTATGCTTTCATTGAAAAGTTTGAAAAAGAAACCAAACAAGTTTTTAAAGATGGTTTAGAAATTACCTGTCGTGTTAAAGTAACCTTTCACAAACGCTGGGGACTAAAACTAGAAGTCGTTGAAATTGATTATGCGTATACGCTTGGCAAACTAGAAGCCGAGCGACAAGAAACACTCGAACGGTTGGTAAAAGAAAATCCCGATCATGTAAAATTGGTTGGCGAACAATATTATACCTACAACAAATCATTGCCCTTGCCAATTGTTGTACAACGCATTGCATTGATTACTGCAACGGATTCGGACGGACAGCGCGATTTTAAACAAGAACTTGAGAATAATCCTTACGGGTATGCATTTCAAGTCGAGGAATTCACTACACAAATTCAAGGCGATAAAGCGCACGAATTTATCATAGGCAAATTGTTATTGATTGAAGCACAAAAAGAGAAATACGATGTGGTAGCAATTGTACGTGGCGGCGGCTCTCAACTCGACCTCAAAGCATTCGACAATTACGACCTTGCACAAACGGTCGCTTCCTTTCCCATTCCAATTTTAACAGGTATCGGTCACGACCGCAATACAAGTATTGTTGACTTAATGGCGCGACAAGAAAAGACGCCAACCAAAGTTGCCAATGTGATTATTCAACGTAATTTTTATTTCGAACAAGCCGTGCTCGAATTAAAAGAACGCATGACCCACACAGTCGATGTGTTGTTTACCAATGCAAAAAATAATTTAAAAGAAATCAAACGTTTTGTTAAAGCATCCAATCCGCTAACCATATTAAAAAAAGGTTTTGCCATTGTAAAACAAGACAATGTCATTGTGACAAATGCATCTAACATAGAAGCGGGCGTAGACATACAAATACAGTTCGATAAAGAAACGGTTTATTCAACGGTTACAAAAAAGAAGAAAAATGGAAAATAATTTAACCTATACAGAAGCACTATCCAAGCTAGAAGAAATTGTAGAACAAATAGAAGATGATTCTATTATGTTAGACACGCTCACAGAAAAAGTAGCACAAGCAAACGAATTGATTAAATACTGCGAAGCGAAACTGCGCACGATAGAAGGTGACGTGCAGGATGTGTTGAAAACTTAACCGCAAAGGGCGCAAAGTATTTTCGCAAAGGACGCAATGAAAATTGAACCTCTATTTATATGTAAATGAAGAATTATGATATTCTTTATTGCGTTCTTTGCGTTTTCACCTTTGCGCTCTTTGCGGTTAAGTTTTCGTTTTTTAACTTATGTTACCTAGAAATGAATTATATATCTATAGTTTTACTTCTACATATTTTTCGAATACTACTATGCATGAAAATGAATTAGCTAAGATTGTCTTTGATTCTGGATTAAAAGTACATATGTCTTTAGGTGCAGGACTTTTAGAAAGTGCCTATGAAGAATGTTTATTTTATGAATTGACGAAACAAAATATTTTAGTGGAAAAACAAAAAGCGTTACCACTAGTTTATAAGGAAGTAAAATTAGATGCAGGATATAGAATAGATTTATTGATTGAGAGAAAGTTAATTGTTGAAGTAAAGGCTGTAGACGCATTACATGATTTACATATGGCACAAATATTAACGTATTTAAAATTGAGCGATTGTAAACTTGGGTTATTAATTAATTTCAATACTGTTTTATTTCGAAATGGAGTGAAACGCGTTGTTAATGGCCTATAAATTTATTGCGTACTTTGCGTTTTTATCTTTGCGCCCCTTGCGGTTAGTTTTCTTTTTTTACCGCAAAGTATTTTCGCAAAGCTCGCAATGAAAAGTAGTAACTCTATTTATAATAATAGGTTTAATCTTCTTTATTGAGTTCCTTACGGTTAAGCATTATCATTCTACAACAAACGAATTGGAATATGTATCGCTGGTTGTATACTTGGACATTTTTTGTGTAACAGATATTTTTCCTTTAATAAAATATCTCCCTTTTTGAGTGGGAGTAAGAGTAGCAATTACTGCCCCACCTATTTGTTTAAAATGTATAGCAGAATTTATTTTTTTATCGTCCACAGTCATTTCAACAAGTGAATCAACAATCACTTCTGAATATGAATATCTATATTCAGCAGGAAATATAATGAATGTATATAAATCATTTACTTGTACCGTATCGCTTTCTTTATAAATTATAGTATTGAAAGTGAATCCATATGCACCAACCTGTTCACAGTAGAAATCTAGTATGTCAGATTCGATCATCATTGCGGTAAGTAAATAATTGTAATAATCCGAAGAGTCTTTATTCAGATTAAAATGTTCTAAAAATCTAGCAGCTCTTTTCATATGCGTAGTATCCTTGTCTTCAAGTAAATTGTTTTTTTCAAGAAGGTATGTATAATGCGTATCTAATGATTGTTTTTTATGTACAGCATCATCACTGTTGTTTAAAAGTTCCATTGCCGCTTTTAATAATATCGTGTCTTTTTTATAACCATTATCTCTGATTGATTTTTCAATCATGCGTACTTTATTGTTATTTGTATGATATATGTGTTGGATCGCTTCTATATAATTGCATGTTTCGTTTGTGTGTTCGTCCTTTACAGCACAGCTGATTACAGTTATTGATAAAAGGAAAAGTAGTTTTTTCATAAAAAGTTTTTAAAACGTTCATGCAAATATAGAGTAGTATATACATATAGTTGACTAGATACATTAAGTAGTTAAGCATTTTTCGAAAAGCGAGCTTCTGAACCCAATATCTGGATAGGATTTTAATAGATTGTATTTTATTAAGTTTTATTATCACCCATTAAAAATCATTTTTTATATATTTTTATAAAATAGCTTACATTTTAACCTCATTTTGTAAAAAAAGTATTGTATTTTAATAAAATGAGGTTAGTTTTGAAGTATAATTGAGAAATTAATCAATTATAAAGTAAAAAATTCTAAAACTAACCCTCATTTATCATGTTAAAGAAATTTGCACCCTTAATTGTACTTCTAGTAGTTTGCGGACTAGCTTTAGTTTATCAAGGAGTTCCTACCAAAGAAATCCCAACAGAAGGTCTGAATTCAGGTGATATTGCTTGGATGCTTACGTCAGCAGCTTTTGTATTACTTATGACTCCAGGTTTAGCCTTTTTCTACGGCGGTATGGTAAATCCTAAAAACGTAATATCTACTATGATGCAAAGTTTTGTAGCCATGGGTATTATTAGTATTCTTTGGGTGGTAGTTGGTTTCAGT
>JAYTLG010000200.1:0-2442 GCA_043729555.1 Cytophaga sp. | reverse complement strand
CCCTTGGCCGGCAACGAAAGACGAATTGATTGATTTCTCTGTGCGTTCAGGCACACCCCTTGAAGTTATTGAAAACTTGCAAGAATTAGAAGACGATGGTCAACCGTATGAAAGTATCGAAGAAATTTGGCCGGATTATCCGTCTAAAGACGACTTCTTCTTTAACGAGGACGAATATTAATCAGAAACCGGGCCTCGTGCCCGGTTTTTCTATTTTAAGAACGATTGAGTAGCCTTATAATACGTGATGTATCCATTCAACTAAGTGGTCGTACAATAATCAACTCCTTTAGTTTGATGGCACAGCCAGGCGACGTATTCTTCATTACAGGAGATAACGGTTCGGGTAAATCCACCTTGTTAAAAGCAATCGGTCGGTATTTACCCATTGAAAGCGGGAGTATTCTTTTTGCTTCTAAAGTAGCTGCGGATTATCCGCTGACCGAATGGCATCAACACATACATTATCTTCCACAACACAATAGTTTAGCTTTTCCAATAAAAGTAAATGACTTATTGTTGATGGCATTTTTTCGCCATAAAAAATGGTACGATGATTATTCTGAAGAACAACATCAATCGGTAGAAATACTCGCACAGAAATTTAACATCACCCATTTGTTGGATCGCAATGCCAAAGAACTTTCGGGTGGCGAATTGCAATTGTGTTGGTTGGTACAATCTTTTTTAGCCAAACCTACGGTGCTATTGCTCGACGAACCTACGCAGTATTTGGATGCAAAAAACAGAACCGCATTTTTTGCTTTATTAAAAGAAATGCAAACGCTACAGCCTTTTATTTGTTTGTGTGTAACCCACGATTTGCCCTTTAATAAAGAGCCCTATGGTACGATAATCAATTTGTCGAATTGATTATTCATAAAAAAGGTACATTTAATCGATAAATAATCCATTTATACGTATTTTAATACTATTGATCAAACATATCCTATTATGAATATGCGCTTCGTTCCAATAGTACTTTTAAGTTTTGTTTTTCTTTTTTCGTGCAGAAAAAAAACCGAAACAGAACCTGCCGTTACAGCTTCAAGTTTCTTTCATACCAATGGTACAGATATTTTAGATGCCAATGGAAATAGCGTGCATTTTAGGGGAGTAGCTTTTGGTAACGAAGTATGGACCGATGCAGAAATACCCACAACACATCATTCGGAAATTGATTACCAACGTGTGCATGATATGGGAATGAATGCGGTACGTTTTTATATGAATTACAAAACATTTGAAGACGATGCCAATCCCTATGCATATAAAACTACTGGTTGGGATTGGATTGATTTAAACATTGCATGGGCAAAGGCGCATAATGTATATTTGATTTTAAATATCCACGTTCCTCAAGGAGGTTTTCAATCGAACGGTAATGGAGGTGCATTGTGGAATGATGCGACCAATCAAGCACGCTTAAAAGCATTGTGGTTTAATATTGCTAAAAAATATGCTAATGAACCAATCATTGCTGGCTTTGATTTATTAAACGAACCTGTAGTGACAACGTCTATTAGTCAGTGGCAAAATCTTGCACAAGATATTATCGATACCATTCGTACGGTTGATAATAATCACATGATAATGGTTGAGCGTGTAAACGCGGTTGGTTCCAATTGGGTAAACAATTCTGATATGAATTTCTTTGATTTAGTGGATGATAATTTAGCCTACGAATTTCACTTCTATGCGCCAATGGAATTTACCCATCAAGGTGCATCATGGATTGAATCGCTTAAGTCGGTAGAACAAAACTATCCAGATCCAAATCGAATTGTAAAAACAGGAAATTCAAGTTTCCATACAGCCTCGTTTTCAAACCCAACGGTACCAACAGGTACCTATGATTGGGTGGAATATGTTGAGTCGCCTAAATATTTAGTCAACGATGCGCAAATCAAATTGGGTAAGCCATCCATTGTAAACCGTGGGAATACAGGAAAGGTATGGGTTGATGATATTGTCGTAAAAGAATACGATGCCAGTGGTGCATTCGTACGTACCATTTTCAATATTGAATTGGATGTATATAGTGGTTGGTATTATTGGAGTCAAAATGGGTCGGGTAGTGCTGGTCTGGATAATACAACAGGTAATTCAAATGGGAAATCAATCTATATCGAAGGTTCTACAAGTGACGCCAATTTAAGCAATGAGAAATATTACTTTGTTCCCAAACAAGGCTATTCGTATAGCATTGCTGGTTGGGTTAAAGGTGAAAATGTTCCTACAACGGCACTCGTTATGTTTCGATTGGATTTTGAAAAAATGCTTTCGGGTAATGTGTATGCATTAGACAAGGATTATTTGGCATCTGAAGTTGATAGATATTATGCTTATACGAGTTCTAAAAATAGACCCTTGTATTTAGGTGAATTTGGTGTTATTCAATATGGATTTTCACTTAATCGTGGTGGTTTGCAATGGACAAGC
>JAYTLG010000199.1:0-2304 GCA_043729555.1 Cytophaga sp. | reverse complement strand
CACCAAATGTCGGTGTTACTAGAAGGCATAGTTGGAGCGGACCAATCGTCGCAAAAAAAACTATTTGCATGTGTAGAAAAAAACTCCTTATCCTTAGTATTGAAGCAAAGCAATACCATTTTGTTTTGCAATAAATTCAAACTACAAACAGCGGAAGACTTCTTATACTTTACCATGTACACTATGAATGTGCATGCACTGAATACAGAAACTACACCTTTAGTACTTATTGGAGACATCGACAACAAAAGTGCAGAGTACCAAAAGATTTACAAATACGTTCGTAAAATAGAATTCATTGAAAGACCTTCTATATTAAAATACGGATATGTTTTTGATGAACTACCAGAACATTATTATTTCGATTTGTTTTCATTACAATTATTTGAACAATAACATCCATGAAAAAGACAGCGCTATTTCCTGGCTCATTCGATCCTTTTACAAAAGGACATGAAGACATTATACTTCGCAGTATTCCTTTGTTCGATAACATTGTAATAGGCATGGGACACAATACCCAAAAACAGCGTTACCTCGACATTCAAAAAATGAAAATTTTAATCGAGCAAACCTTTGCACAATACCCACAGGTACGTGTTGAAATTTACGAAGGGTTGACAGCAAAGTTTGCACAAAAAATAGATGCGTGTTATTTAATTCGAGGTTTAAGAAACACTACCGATTTTGAATATGAAAACACCATCGCACAAGCGAATCAACATGTTTGGTCGGAATTAGAAACGATATTTTTAATTACCTCTCCTCACTTAGCTTACATTAGTAGCTCTGTGGTTCGCGATATTCATAAAGGTGGTGGCGATGTAAGTACGTTTTTACCTTACGCTATTTGACGAGGCTAATGAGAAGTGCTGCTTAAATACCTCTTCAATGGAATGGTACGTGTTAGTTAAGGCTTTCAATACTTCTTTTTCTCCCATCCATTTTACTTCTTCTATAAACTCTTCCAATTGGGGTTGCATATTAGAATCGTCTAAACAATTCATTGTATACCAATCGGTGCGTTTTAAAATTCTCTTATTTTTACGTACATAAGTATGCCAAGTCGTGCACAAGAGTTCTTTTAAAATCACCCTCACATTGCACTCCTCCTCTACCTCTCGCTTTGCTCCTTCAGCTGAATCTTCTCCTTTTTTCAATTTACCTTTTGGCAAATCCCAGCGTTTCAAACGGTATATTAACAACACCTTTTCAGCCTTCTTTACTAGACCTCCCGCAGCTTTTATAATTTTAAAATGGTCTTTAAAATACTCGGTCATTAAGTCGTAATCTTTCAGCGAAATAGTAAGCGACAATAACTTTTTAAGCTTTTTAAGCTCCATCAATTCTATGAGCTTATCAATTTGCTGAGTAGTCATGTTTTGAATAAGGACATGCCCTACCAATTTTTTAGCTATCAATACTTCATCAGTCCACAAAACAGTATCAAAAGAAACTACATCGCTTTTGCCATTGTATTGAATAAACTCTACGGGTTTGTCGTTTATAAAAACCTTCATTTCTACCTTTCTGTTACTGCAAAGTATCAAAACTTATACATTAATTCAAAACCAATTTCACCTTGAATCTTTTTTTTATACCTTGCAGTATGAATATTTCCGTGGAACACGCTATTGCTGAAAAGCTTTTACAAGTTGAAGCTGTTAAGTTAAATCCTGAAAATCCTTTTAAATGGGCCTCAGGATGGAATTCTCCCATATACTGTGATAATCGTGTGACATTGTCTTATCCAGAAGCTCGTAATGAAATAGCTGAAAATTTAATTGCGCTTATAAAAAAAGAATTTCCTACTGTTGATGCTATTGCCGGTGTTGCTACAGCAGGTATACCTCAAGCTTCTATCTTAGCCGATAGAATGGGTAAATCTTTAATATATGTGCGTGCAAAAGCTAAAGATCATGGCATGGAAAACCTGATTGAAGGCAAAGTACAACCGGGTCAAAAAGTAGTTGTTGTTGAAGACTTAATTTCTACGGGAGGAAGTTCCTTAAAAGCCGTTCAAGCATTACAAAAACAAGGCATTGAAGTACTTGGAATGGTTGCTATTTTTACCTATGGATTTCCTATAGCTAAACATGCATTTGAAGAGGCTGGCGTAAAGCTTTTTACACTGTCTAATTATAACGCATTGTTAGAAGTGGCTTCGCTCAAAAACATGCTGAATGAAACACAATTAAAATCACTTTCTACTTGGAGAGAAAATCCAAGCCATTGGAAAGCATAAACCTATACAAACAAGTACTTCATGAAATTAAAAGCCTGTATTTTTTTGCTTTTGACTCT
>JAYTLG010000198.1:0-20178 GCA_043729555.1 Cytophaga sp. | reverse complement strand
AAACCCAATACCTAATTCGGGATAAGCTGTAGTCAATACGCCACTACCGCAACCACCCAGTACCAACCAAAATGTTCCAATAAACTCTGCAATTAATTTTTTTCATAAAGTGTCTATTTTAAAAGTGAAATTGAATAAACGTTTTTTTAAGTTACCAAAAGAAGTTTCAAATCCTAGTTGCAACGAGCGCCCATTTCCTATAAATTTTTAAAATGATAGCTTCCAGCCGCCTTTTGTATTTATAAAAAACAACTCAATTTATAAATGCATAAAAAAGCAGCCATCACTTTTACGCGACGGCTGCTTTTCATTATACCAATATTTAACCCTTAATTAAAATTGACTTTTGTAATTCGCTTTTGTCTTTTGACCTTGAACATTTGTTGCAGCAGTTGTATTCGCTGGTGCTAACACATAGTCTTTAGTAGTAGACTTGTTTGTACGTTGACTTCTAAGAGCAACCTTATCTGAACTTAACTTAATTCTGCTATCAGTAGCTGCAGCCTTTTTAGCCTTGTTCGCGTGCTTATAGTTATTAATAGACTCTTGAGGGTCGTTGCTTGAATTTTGCGCAAATGCTGTGCTTAAACCTAATACCACCGCAGCTATCATTGTGATTATCGTTTTCATAATTGTATAGATTAAGTTGTGACTTCTATACAATTATACGCCTTATGTCTGGTCGGGTAAGTCCCATAAAAGTACCATTTAATTCACAGTACTTTTATCGTTTTTGTGTCCGTTAAAACACTTAGATTAGGTTCATTTTCATTGCTTTTCGAATAAGTTCGGCAGAATTGTGCACTTCCATCTTCTTCATCAGGTTAATTCGATGTGTTTCTACTGTCCGAATACTTATACTTAATTTGTCTGCTATGAGTTTTGTGCTTAACCCTTCAGAAACCTCTTTTAAAACCTCGAGTTCTCTCTTCGTAAGAGTGTTTACGACTTGATTACCTTTAACAAGATCCGGGTTTGAAAGCCCATTTAAAATGATATTATAAATATCTGGCGAAAAATATTTCTGACCATTACCAACAGATTTGACAGCTTTAATAATCTCTTCGTGATCGGTGTTTTTAAGTAAATAAGACAACGCACCAGCTTGCACGCTTTTTAATACATACTCTGGATTATCGTGCATCGATAGCATGATAAACTTTACAGTTTGATTGTATTTTTTAACTTCTAAAACAACTTCAATACCCGTTTTTTTAGGCATGGTAATATCTAATAATGCAATGTCTGGATTGAGGGTGTCAATCAATTGTATTGCTTCTTCGCCATTGCACGCTTCACCAATAACTTCAAACGTATCAATTGACTGAAGTACTGCTTTAATGCCATCTCGAATAAGAATGTGATCATCTGCAATTACAATAGAGATCTTTTCCATAGTTGAATTATTTAAAAGACTAAAGGTACAAAAATTGATATAGATGTCCCCTTACTGCTCGAATCAATTTTAAAACGACCGTCTATTAATTTTGCGCGTTCATCCATGTTGCCAAGGCCTTTGCCTTCTTTTAGTTGACAATGATCAAAGCCTACGCCATTATCAGATATCAAAGTTTCGATGCTTTTGGCATCTTCAATCACGTTTATTACGATCTCACTTGTATTCGAATGTTTAATAGCATTGTTTATCGCTTCTTGCGAAATGCGGTAGAGACTTACGTGAATATCAAAAATATTTTTGGGCGACTGTGGGTGCTTGAATGACGCGTAATTTAGGCGAACAGGTATGTTGTATAATTTGCTTGAATAATCGGCAAGTGTTTTCAGTCCCGCCTCCAATCCAAAATCAATCAATACGGCAGGCATTACATTATTCGAAATTTTTCGCAATTCCTGAATGGTATCGTCGATAATTTTCTGAATGTCTTTTTTGCTTTGCGAATCCTCCTTTAATAAGCCAATGCGCAAACGAATTGCCGTAAGCATTTGCCCTAAGCCATCATGTAGTTCGCGTGCAAGACGTTCACGTTCTTTTTCTTGCCCTTCAATAAGGGCGCTGGTGCGCTGCTTGGTCAACAACTCTTCTTTTTGTTTTGCAGCAATCAATTCAGCACGCATTTTTAAGATCGAATTCCCTAAGGTATCTTCAGAACTCGCAGCTTTATAGTCTGCAGAAAAGTCCCCTTTCCCAATATTGTCTGCAAAAGAAGCTGTGTCAGAAATGCGTTGTTGTAGATGAATAATGGCATCTTCAATTTTCCCAATTTCATCCCCGGAGAAATTTTGTTTTTGAAAAGGCAAATCAAATTTTCCGATGGAAATATTTTTAACCAACTGTGTTAAATTTTTGAGTGGGCTTACAATTTTATTTACCAAGAAAAGTGTCACAATAATCAATGTCAATGAAATAAACAACGCAACGCCTGTCATGTAACCCCTTATTTTGTCAATCGGCGCCATTGCTTCATCAACATCAATTTCAGAAATTAATACCCAATCAATTCCTGGAAGGTTGATTTTGCTATGCACACTTATTACTTTTACACCTCTGTAGTCGCTAATAATATCATCTTTTTGAACCTGAGGATTTGTAAAGGCGCGATCTGTTGCAGGTGTTTTGACTTGAATATTGCTCGGCAATTCATTTTTTAAGAAACGAGAATTGCTGCGCATGTAAAAATCATTTCCAACCAGATACGATTCTCCCGTTTTGCCCATTCCTGTACGCGTCTCTATAATATCATTAATGAACGAATGATTTATAAAATACAATCCCCATACAGCAGCTTTTTGTACTTTAAATGCACATACAACCTGCACTTGTTTTATTCCATGCGTGTTTGTTATATCTGTAAAGAAAATTTCATTAGAGGAGTCTGTGTGAACGGACTGAAATTGCAGCAGCAACAATTTTAAGGTTGAATCGCTTAAGGGATTATTCGTAGCGCGTTTAAGGATGTACCCAACAGAATCCATGAAAATAATGTTGCTGTATATTGCTAATCGCGAGGAGTGGTAAATAGAGTCGTTACTGTTGATGAACTGTTTATTATCCAGAACATGTAAAATATTCATTGAATGAAATGACGTCAACTGGTATTCATCGTCGCGAATATCACGTATTGTATTTAAGAAAAAATCTTCCACATATCTTTTTTTAAGTACATTGACTGAGGTTAACTGATTGGTTGTTTTGTTGATAATTGTTTCTTTGAAAATGGAATATAAAATTATAGATATTGTTAAAAGTGTAATAATACCCACAAGCAGATAGGATGTAACAAGCTTGGTTGAAATGGATAGTTTATTGAGAAATTTCATATTGGGAGAATGTAGATAATTTGAAATTATGTTGACAGTTTTTTTTCTTTGAAAAAATGATTCAATATTGCTTCGTATTCTTCAAAACGATGACTTCGAATTGGCCTGATTTTAGGATCCGTATTAAAGTACAACAAGAGACAAGGTGCAATAGTTTTGTATTTTTCGACATACTCGTAGCTGATAAGCTCCTTGCTTGCGATGCGCTGCTTTATTTTATTGTGATATGGGTACACGTCAATCTATGATAGATTCTTCAATTTAATTTAATAGCAATCAATTATTTTAAAATATATTATCGCGCTCGCGACCCTTCTTTTATATTCCAGCTAAAACCCAAACACATGAAATTTATATTGTAATTGAGCCCTGACCCGAAGGAGAAATCAAACTGAACATTGTCTTTTGCCAGATAGACAATTCCAGCATCAAAATTTGAGTAATTATTATCCATACCCACGACTTCCCCATAGGTCTCCACAAAAATCGATAACTTCTCTGTTAACCCACTGCTTAGTACAAGCGAGTATACTGCATCCCCACTTCCAGTTCCATAATAATTATATCCAACATTACTGGCAAGTCCAAGATTTTCGCTTAAGAGATACGATGCAGCTATCCTATTGGTGCTACCCAAAGAATTATGCGAAACCCCTCCTGTACCTGTAGGTAAAACCAATTGAGAAATGAATGCAATTTTCGTATTGACATTTTCTTTTCTCAAAAGTTGAATTTTGACACCAACCTCCAAATCACTTAATCCGACAATTGAAAGAGAAGTGTCCAGGCCTTTGTTATTTTCAAGTTGATTAAACACTCTTAACTCGACGCCTTTGGTTAAGCCCAAACGAAATGAGTTTGTAGGAGCTAAAAATTGCCGCACCGATTTCGAATTTACTTCAGCATATCGAACTTGCAGAGCACTTTCTATCTGAAAACTCCCTTTCGGAATTGTCGTAGAGCTTGACGTTTGACTTGGCCTATCGGTAACAATTTTCTGACCAAATACAGCACCAGTTAACAAAAGAGAAAAAAGCACTAAGGGGATTTTGATACGCATGAATGAAAAGGGAAACACCTGTTAAGAAGCATTTATTTAGAAAAGATAAAGAAGAAATAACAGATAGGCAAATATCAGTAGGAATACCTTGGGCACAGCTGTTCAATTTAGATTAAATTCATATATTGAAATTTGTAAAAACGAACTAAAATAGAATATGGAAGTAGGACAATCAAAACTTTTTGAATACTTAGAAACGCTACGCGTAAAGCTTGGGCCAGATGTGAATTTAAAGTCTGATTTCGCCACCGACTACGACCACAAGATGCTGAGCCAAGAAGAAGGCGAGGAGTTGTTGCAGTTAGGTGTTTTGAAGCTTGCTGAAATGCAGGATAAAATTTACGCCAACGGACATCGCAGCGTTTTGATTATTTTTCAAGCAATGGATGCCGCAGGAAAGGATAGTGCAATCAAGCACATTATGACAGGTTTAAACCCACAAGGTGTTAAGGTTACAAGCTTTAAAGTGCCATCGCATTTAGAGTTGGCGCACGATTATTTGTGGCGCCATTATATTGCATTGCCTGCTGCAGGTGAGATTGGTATTTTCAATCGCTCGCATTACGAAAACGTATTGGTAACGCGTGTGCATCCGGAATATATTTCAAGCGAATCAATACCTGGCATAAAGAACATAAAAGATATTAATCAAAAGTTTTGGGACAAACGTTTTGAGCAAATTCGAAATTTTGAGCAGCACCTCTGCGATAACGGAACGATTGTGTTGAAATTCTTTTTACATGTTTCTAAAAAAGAACAAAAGAAACGTTTTGTAGAACGAATCGATAATGAAGCTAAAAACTGGAAGTTCTCGATAGGTGATTTGAAAGAGCGTTCGTATTGGAAGGATTACCAGAAAGCATATGAGGATATGTTAGGTAATACATCTACAAAAGACGCACCGTGGTTTGTAGTGCCTGCCGACGACAAATGGTTTACACGTTTAAGTATTGCAGGTATTATTTATAAGGAATTTGACAAATTGAATCTGCAATACCCAAAAGTTTCCGCAGATCAAAAAGCAGAACTTGAAAAAGCACGTGCACAACTGTTGGACGAATAAAACTTGGAGGAGAAATGATCAGAGGGGGTAAAGGCCCCCTCTGTCATGTTTGCTGTTTGAAAAATTAAAGATTAAAAAATGTTATTCGAAAAAAAATCCCCCTTCGAATAAGGAATACAAGGATACATAAATGCACCGCTTTTCACTAATATTTAAACCCTAATTCACCTTTGGAGGGTGTTTTGTTATCTTATGTTAACAAAGCAAGGGTGTTTTATTAAATTTTCCATATACTATTTTGCCGAATAAACAAAAACGGCCCCACTGATTAGCGGGGCCGTTTTTAATGATTAACAATTTAAATTACTTAGCAGCGCTAAATAATGAAGCAACCTTCGTCCAATTTACTGCATTCCAAAATGCACCAATATAGTCCGGTCGTCTGTTTTGGTATTTTAAGTAATAAGCGTGTTCCCATACATCAAGGCCTAAGATAGGAGTGCCTTTAACTTCAGCAATATCCATCAAAGGATTGTCTTGGTTTGGAGTAGAAGTGATTTTTAATGCACCACCAACAACGATTAACCAAGCCCAACCTGAGCCGAAACGAGTTGTACCAGCAGCAGCAAATTGTTCTTTGAATGCATCAAATGAGCCAAATGCATTGTCGATAGCCTCGGCTAAATCACCTGTTGGAGCTCCACCAGCGTTCGGCGCCATGATTGTCCAGAATAATGAGTGATTGAAATGTCCACCACCATTGTTGCGAATTGCAGGTGTGTATTTGCTGATGTTTTTGCAAATTTCTTCAATTGACAATGCTTCTGCATCTGTTCCTTTAATTGCATTGTTCAAATTTGTAACATATGCATTGTGGTGCTTACCATGGTGAATCTCCATAGTTGCTTGGTCAATGTTTGGTTCTAATGCGTTTGTCGCATAAGGTAATGCAGGTAATTCAAAAGCCATAATAGTATATCTGTTTAAAATTGAGGAATTAATTTTTGAATGAATACATAAGATAGAATTAATTTCTGAGTTTACGAAAGAAATCTAGCAATAGCTTTTCACTTTCGTCGGCAAATGGCCCTTGTTTCACACTAGTTTTGGGGTGCAGGTTTAAGTTTGGTATAGAGCTATAACCTCTGCGCGCATCCTTAGCTGCATATACAACCGCACCTATTTGCGACCATGTTAATGCACCTGCACACATAATGCATGGTTCTAATGTAACATACAAGGTGCAATCGATTAAATATTTTCCCCCCAAGCGATTTGCGGCAGCGGTTATTACAAGCATTTCTGCATGCGCTGTCACATCCGACAATAATTCTGTTTGGTTGTGTGCACGCGAAATAATTTGATTGTTGCTCACCACAATTGCACCAACAGGAATTTCACCAATATCAAAAGCTTTTTGCGCTTCTTTTAAAGCCTCGCGCATATAATGCTCTTCGCTGTGAATCGAAAGCATCTTATTTATTTTTAGTGCCGCGTTTCTTTTGATCTTCCAACACTTGCTGCGGACTTACCAAGCCTTTAGCAGCAGGTTTTTCAGCAGCAGGTATTGCGTTGCAAGCCTGTTTTGTATTTACATGCAAGGTTGCCATCATTGCTCGTGCTATGGGTTGGTTGGCTGCTTGAAATGCTTTCGCACAATAGAAATTAAAAATTAATAAATGGTTTGCATTGTCGGGTGCCAATTTCTCTTTGTCAACTTCGGCTTCATTATTTGTTTTTGCTAAAATGGATATCAATAAATAATGATAGCCTTGTGTATTGTCGAATAGCGAATTGTATTCATAACGTACGTAGGGCCTGCCGTTGATATGTACGATATCTTCTTGTATGAACATTACGGTATCATACGAATCGACAATGGTTGCGCGAAAAACATCTTTCAAAATAGTCAAATCCAAACCACCCCAACGCGACTTGCTGATGTTTAATCCAAAATCGACAGTGCGATCTATATTGGTGTACATCGCTACAGGTTTTTTTGTAGACGGATACTTATTTGCAATATCATCATCCGACATTTGCACATAGTCTTTTGGCATACCAACCGTAATACCATCAACTATTTTCTGAACTTTCAATTTAGGCTCACCTGCTGATATTAAAAGAAAGGCAAAGCAAATGAATAAGATATTTTTCATACATAAAGAATTAAGCGAACAAGTTACAAAAAATAGATTCGTGGAGAGTAGTCTTAAGGCTAATTAATACGCTCTTTTTAGACTTTTGCTAAGTCGGATATGTAATGTTGATTGTAAGCTATTGATAAATAGTGTTTTTCTTGCGCCTGTGTCTGATCATAATCGTTAGCCACTCTTTTTAAAATTTGAATTTAACGGTGAAATCTTGCAAAAAACGCCTAAATTGTGGGTCTATTATAAATACTAAATTAAGAGAAGCTATGTTACGTTCTCAGACGTGTGGTGAATTGCGGATTTTAGATGTAAATAAAGAAGCAACCTTGTGTGGATGGGTTGCTCGTGTACGTGATAAAGGTGGTATGATTTGGGTTGATCTGCGCGACCGTTATGGTATGACACAATTGATTTTGGAAGAAGGGAAATCGTCTGCAGAATTATTAGAAACATCTCGTAAGCTTGGTCGCGAATTTGTGATTAAAGCAACCGGCCTTGTGATTGAACGTGTGGCTAAAAACCCTAAAATGCCTACAGGTGATATTGAAGTTAAAATTACGGCATTAGAAATATTAAACGAATCAAAAACACCACCGTTCTTAATAGAAGATGAAACAGATGGTGGTGATGAAACGCGTATGAAATATCGCTACTTAGATTTAAGAAGAGATAGCGTTCGTAAAAATTTAGAACTACGCCATAAAGTTTCAAAAGAAACACGTACGTACTTAGACGGTAATAATTTTTTAGAAGTTGAAACCCCTGTATTGATTAAGTCTACACCTGAAGGGGCTAGAGACTTTGTGGTTCCATCAAGAATGAACCCAGGCCAGTTTTATGCATTGCCACAATCGCCACAAACATTTAAGCAGTTGTTGATGGTTGCAGGTTTTGACCGTTACTATCAAATTGTAAAATGTTTCCGCGACGAAGATTTGCGTGCAGATCGTCAACCGGAGTTTACACAAATAGATTGTGAAATGTCTTTTGTTGAACAAGAAGATATTTTAAATATGTTTGAAGGCTTGGTGCGTCACTTGTTCGATAAGGTAATGCAATTCAACTTACCTGAAGTGCCGCGCATGTTGTTTGCTGATGCCATGAAATACTATGGTAGCGACAAACCGGATATTCGTTTCGGAATGAAGTTTGTTGAAATTACAGACTTGGTGCAATCTCAAGGATTTGCCATTTTCGATGAAGCAAATCTTGTAGTTGGTATCAATGCTGAAGGTTGTGCAGAATATACGCGTAAAGAAATTGACGCATTGACAGAATTTGTAAAACGCCCTCAAGTTGGCGCTAAGGGCATGATTTGGATTCGTTATGCAGCTGACGGCACATTGAAGTCATCCGTAGATAAATTCTATTCTCAAGAAGACTTACAAAAAATTGCAGAACGTTTCAATGCGAAGCCTGGCGATTTAATGTTTGTACTTTCTGGTTATGGCAATAAAGTGCGTGGTCAATTAAACGACTTACGTTTAGAAATGGGCAACCGTTTGGGCTTACGCCCAAGAGACCAGTTTGCTGCATTGTGGGTAATTGATTTCCCATTATTAGAATTTGGTGAAGAAGAAAAACGTTGGTTCGCAATGCACCATCCATTTACATCGCCTAAAGATATTGCGGCTTTCATGAAGTTGCCATTCGACCAATTGGGCTCTGTTAATGCAAATGCATACGACTTAGTTATCAATGGTGTTGAAGTAGGTGGCGGTTCTATTCGTATTCACGATAGAGAAGTTCAGAATAAAATGTTTGAAGTGTTAGGCTTTTCTGAAGAAGAAGCAAAAGCACAATTTGGTTTCTTATTAGAAGCATTCGAATACGGCGCACCACCACACGCAGGCTTGGCATTCGGTTTCGATCGTTTGTGTTCAATATTCGGTGGCGTAGATTCTATTCGTGATTTTATTGCATTCCCTAAAAACAATTCTGGCAGAGATGTAATGATTGATTCTCCTTCGATGATCGACGACAAACAATTAAAAGAATTAAGTATCGATGTTAAGATTGCTGTAAAAGCATAGCATCAATCACGGCAAACAATATAAATATATAAGAAGCCTCGTGAGAATGGGGCTTCTTTGTTTTAACATGTAATGGAACAACCCGCAATAATTCGTTTTCTATTAATTTGAAGATATCTCTTTTCATACCGCCCTTAACGCAGATCAATACACCCTATCCTGCAACAGCTTACCTAAAAGGTTTTCTGAATGAAACAGCATACAACGACTGTTCTCAATCGGATTTGGGATTGGAATTGATATTGGGAATCTTCAATAAAAAAACAATCAAAAAGTTGTTTGATGAGGCGGCTACAAAAAAGAATATTTCGGAAAATGGCCAACATATTTTAAAGCAGCGCCAGCGGTACGAGTTTTGTGTTGATGCCGTTATTCGTTTTTTGCAGAATAAAAATATCACGCTTGCGCATAAAATTTGCGCTGGCGATTATTTGCCACAAGCCTCTCGTTTCGAGGTTTTGAACGAAGAGGTTGAATGGTTGTTTGGTAGCATGGGCATTCACGACAAAGCAAAAATGTTGTGTACACTTTTTATCGAAGACCTCGGTGATTTAATCATCGAATGCATTTCACCTTATTTTGGGTTTAGTCGATACGCCGAAGATATTGCACGTTCTGCAACATCGTTCGACCCCTTATTAAAATTGCTTGAAGCTAAAAATAATAGCATCGATGATATTTTAATATCTATCGTCGACAAACACATCGAACTTGAAAAGCCTGACTTAATCATCTTTACCATTCCCTTTCCAGGAAATGTGTATGGTGCATTCAAGTCGGGGCAGCATATAAAAAATAATTATCCGAACCTCAAGGTTGCAATGGGCGGTGGCTTTCCAAACACCGAACTACGCAGCTTGACAGATGCACGGGTATTTGATTACGTTGATTTTATTTCCTTAGATGATGGCGAAAGGCCCATCTTAAATATATTGGAATACATTGATGGGAAGCGTGACTTAGCTTTATTGAAGCGCACTTTTATTCGTCGAGACAATCAAGTTGTCTATATCAATGGCTGCAAGGCTGCTGATATTGTACACAGTAAAACGGGAACGCCTGATTACACAGGCCTTTTGTTAGATGGATATATTTCCATGCTGGAGATGGCCAATCCCATGCACCGTTTGTGGAGTGATGGACGATGGAATAAATTAACTGTGGCGCACGGGTGTTATTGGAAGAAGTGTTCGTTTTGCGACATCTCTTTGGATTACATTGGCCGTTACGAGCCTGCATCGGCAAGTATTCTTGCAGATAAGATTGAAACGATTATTGCACAAACAGGCACAACGGGTTTTCATTTTGTAGATGAAGCCGCACCACCTTTGGTAATGCGTGATTTGGCAATTGAGTTATTAGCTCGCAACTTAGATATTTCGTGGTGGGCAAATATTCGATTCGAAAAAACGTTTTCAGACGACTTATGTAAACTGCTTTCAGCCTCGGGTTGTATCGCTGTTACAGGTGGCTTGGAAGTAGCTTCCGATCGGTTGTTGCAAATGATGGAGAAGGGGGTAAGTGTACAGCAGGTGTCGCAAGTGGCATCAAACTTTACACGTGCAGGTATTATGGTGCACGCTTATTTGATGTTTGGCTTTCCAACGCAAACTGCACAAGAAACAATTGATTCACTTGAAGTCGTGCGACAATTGTTTGAAGCAGAAATATTGCAGTCGGGCTTTTGGCATCGCTTCTCGATGACGGCACACAGTCCGGTTGGATTGAACCCTGAAAAGTATCAAGTTGTCAAAATAGGCCCTACGGATGGTTCGTTTGCGAACAACGATTTAATTCACGAAGATCCTAAAGGCTGCGACCACGATTTGTATGCAGAAGGTTTACGCAAGTCGCTATACAATTTCATGATGGCAAATTGTTTGGATTGGCCGGTAGAGGATTGGTTTGATTTTAAAACACCCAAAACAACCTTGTCGCCAAGATTGATACAAAATCACATCAACGAAGGCATTGATAACGACGAAGGTAGGTTGAATTATAAAATTTGCTGGACGGGGAACGTACCAACATTTACGCCGCAAGGAAAAAATATAAAGGTGGGTATTGAAACACCTCACGGAACAATTATAACGAAGCTGGATGTAAAGACAGCTACTTGGCTAGAACAACAACTTACAACTAAGTTAAAGTCTCCCAAATCGCTTGTGGCATTGTCTGCTTTTTTAGAACAGTACACAGACGAAACGAAGTTGCCAGCAGAAAATCTTTTACATTCCGAAACGTGGAGCGCTATACGAGATGCAGGTTTGCTGTTGATTCGTTTTTAAGATTACTTACCGATACAACTTCTGTTTTGGTTTGAGTAAGAAGTTGGCGGAGAGAAAGAATTCTGTCCCCGTACTCCTTTTAGAAAATGAAGGAGATACGTTTAAAACGACTCTCGTATTTTTTAATTGAGCACCTAACGTATAACCTGTAGAATAATAATACCAGCTTGATTGAAATGAATATAAGCCAAAGATTATTATTTTATATCTAAAATCAAGATTTAATGCGTAATTACTTTCATAAAATACATGGTAAGGTGAACGATAATTTCCTCTGTTGTATCTATATAACTTATTTGGGACAATTGAAATCCCCAGATAAAATTGAGGCGTAAATGAAAAGTTTGGGCTGGCTTTTTTCTTATTACTAAATGTATGTGCAAATAGGAAGGAGGGCTTGTAATAAAAACCACCTTCGTCATTGTGTATGAAAGACAGGTTTAATCCGCTATATCCTTTTTTAGTACTATATAAGAAGCCAAAACTTACATGGCTTAATTCGATATTTCTATAATTTCTATTGTCTGTAACGATACTGTCCATAGGGGATAAGGAAGTGTTTACGTGACTTTCATAATCATTTATGTTTGCAAATTGCCCTCTTATTCCAATGGATATAGACGGCGAAATACTCTTATTGTTTTTATTGTCGGATTTTGCTGAAAGATAAAATTTAGGTGCAATCATAATTCCTGTTTCTATATTTGAATAGGTTAGATTGTGTAAATATTCTGAATAATATTTTCTTTGTAAGGTGTCATTTCTATATGAATAATTTCGATGTGCACCATATGTGTTAAATTTTGCATATGCTCCAAAACCAATCGACTTTTTGAACGCGAGTCCATCAACACTAAATGCACCATTTGTTATTTGGTTTTTTCCATTTCCGCTCCAACTTGATATAGAATCTTGATAAGAATAATCGAATTTATTGAAATCCAATCTGCCCATTGAGCCACACACCCGTGTCTGCCCCTTAGATCCTGCCAATCCCGGGTTAGCAAAGATTGCGTTTTGGCTGATTTGTGGCGATTGCAACTCTTGCCCGAAGGTAGATATGCAAACGCCACAGAAAAATAGGAATGATAAAAAACGAAGCATGCTCATCTGTAATTTTTAGCTGGTTGAAAGATATTTTGAAGTGCGTTTGCTTAATAATGAATTTGCCAGACAATATTTATCGGTAAGACTTCTGCTTTGGTTTAAGTAAGAAGTTGGCAGAAAGGAAGAATTCTGTTCCTGTTCTTCTTTTAGAAAACGAAGGCGCTACATTTAAAATGATTTTAGTGTTTTTCAATTGAACGCCCAGCGTATAGCCAGCAGAAGAATAATCCCAACTTGATTGAAATGCGTAAAGCCCAAATATTATTATTTTGTATCTAAAATCAAGATTGAATGTGAAATCACTATTGTAAATTACATGATAAGGTGATCTATATTTTTTGGAATAATAGCGCAAATTGTTTGTGCCAAAAAAAATACCAAAATACATTTGTGGTGTGAATGAAAAATTAGGATTCAATGTTCTTTTATTGCTAAATGTATGTGCAAATAAAAATGCAGGTTTGAAGTAATAACCACCTTCGTCATTATGAGTAAAGGATAGTTTTAGTCCACTATAGCCTTTACTAGTACTGTATAAGAACCCAAAAGACAGATGACTTAGTTCTATATTTCTATAGTTTCTATTGTCAACAATAGTACTGTCTTTTGGTGACAATGAGGGATTGGAATAATTGAGATATGAATTTTTATTAGCAAAATGTCCCCGTATCCCAGTTGAAAAGAAGGGCGAAATACTTTTATTGTTTTTGTTGTGTGATTTTGCTGCTAAATAAAATTTCGGAGCAATCATTATTCCCGTTTCAATATTTGAATACGTTAAATCGTAGTTGCTTTCTACGTATCGGGAGTAGTTTTGTATTGTGTCGTTTCTGTAGTAGGAATCCCCATTCCGGCTTAATGTGTTAAATTTTGCATACCCCGCAATACCAATTGATTTTTTAAATATAAGCCCATCTATGCTCAGTGCGCCATTTGTAATTTAACTTTTTCCTTTTCTGCTACTGCTGTATATGGAATCTGAATAATTATAATCAAATTTATAAAAATCCAATCTTCCCATAGAGCCACACACCCGTGCCTGCCCCTTAGAGCCAGCCAATCCTGGATTGGCGAAGATTGCATTTTGATTAATTTGTGGTGATTGTAATTCCTGCCCGAAGACAGAAATGCAAACGCCACAGAAAAGCATAAGGAGTAAGAATTTAGAATTCATTGTTTGTGTCTAGTAAAGAATGATTAACGATTCGCGTAATTCTAGTTAGCCGATATAAAAGTTTGTAGTCAAGAATACTTGCAAACCATTTTTTTGATAAAAAGACGGCGAGAAATTCAACAGTATTCTCGCCCATTTTAATTGGGTGCCTAGTGTGTAGCCAGCGGAGCTGTATATCCAGTTGGACTTGTACGTGTATATACCCCAAATGATTGATTTATATCTGAAGTCTAAATTTATACTCGCATCATGCTCCCATTTAACATGAAAGGGAGAGTCATATTCTTTATAGTTCTTGTCTGTAAAATACATGAAGCTGATATAAACTTGTGGATTAAATGAAAAGTTGGGCTTCTCTACTTTTTTGTTATAAAAAGAATGCGCAAGTACAAAAGACATTTTATAATCAGCACCACCTTCCTCTACATTTAAAAGTGAGACTTTTGCGCCCGCATAACCTTTTTTAGTATTGTATAAAAAACCTGCAGTTATTTGACTTAATTCAATATTGGAATAATCTTTAGACTTATCACTTGTGCTGTCTTGGGGAGATTTTGTGCTATCGAAATAATAATTTTTCGACTTCAAGTTTGCTTGATTGGATCGCACTCCTATTGAAAATGATGGAGAAATTGAACGATCATTTTTCTTGGTATCTTTAGCTGTTAAATAAAATTTCGGAGCTATAACAATACCCGTTTCAACGTTGTAATAAGATAAATCATAATTAAGATCCCATGTGTATTGTGCGTAACCGCCGGATATGTGATAGTCTTTTTGAAAGGTATTGTATTTAAGGTAAGCTCCAATCCCAACAGATTTATTTAACATCAATCCATCGGCGCTAATTAAGCCATTTTTTAAAACGGAAGACCCGCTTAACGTGTCTTGTAGACGGTTGTGTGGAACGTCATCTGTTATGTTGACTATTCCAACATTCACACACACTCGTGTCTGTCCTTTTGATCCCGCCAATCCAGGGTTTGCAAAGATTGCATTTTGATTAATTTGTGGTGATTGCAATTCCTGCCCGAAGGCAGCAATGCAAACACCACAGAAAAATAACAAGGATAAAAATTTACAAGTCATTGTTTAATGGAATTATACGTGAACCTTTTGAATATTTTCTTTTTGCATTACTCTTTTTTGTAGGGGTACTCTGTTTTTTTACAAACGGTGTACTGTCTTTTGGCATTACAGTATCGGCGACTTTTTCAAATGCTGTAGGTGTAGTGATTGAATCTACATGTGTTATTGGTTCTGATAAATGCACGTTCGGCTTAATTTCTTCTATCTGCGTTTTACCTGTGTCAACTATATTGTTTTTTTGCTGAATAGATATCAGCTGTTTATTTGAAATGATAGTATGCGCTGTCGCGTTTAATTTTGTTGATTTCACGCCAGATTTATTTTCAATGATTACTGCAGGCTTGTCACTGATTTTCGGCATTGAGACTTCATTTCCTTCGTTCATAAATACCGCAGCACAAATACCAATCACCAAAATAGACTCTGCTAATAGTAGGGCTATTTGATGTTTGAATCGATACAGCGAACTGTCAATGGAATTATTATCTGGAAGTGTTTCTTCATTCGACAAATACGTTTTTTTCCATTTATTTAATTCCAAAGACAAGTTTGGATTATTACCCAATTCTTTTTCAAAGAAAGATGTTTCACTGCTTGATAAATCTTTTTCAAGATATCTAAAGCACCACTCTTCAATATTTTCGGTAGTTATGTGCATTTCTATAGCTCGTTTTTATCAATTAAATCTTTTAATTTCTTTCGTGCTCGAAACAAGTAAACCTTTACTTGACTTTCAGACAGATTTAACACAGTTCCAATTTCCTCGTAGTTATAACCTTCCAAATCTCGCAACAAGATAACCGACTTAAATACCGGAGAAAGCTTATCTATATAATTATGGACCATGTCTTGTATGTCTGTATTGGTATTGGTTATGGGTAATAAATCTTCGTCAATATCAAAGGTTGGTTTGCGTTTTCGAATAAAATCTATCATAGTACGATAGGCTGTTGTAAACAACCAAGCTGTAATTTTTTCAGATTCTATCGCCTCTTTATGTAGCCAAAATTTGACATAGGTTTCTTGCACCACGTCTTTTGTGTCAGCGTCGTTTTTTAAATTTTTAAATACAAACCTGTATACACGTTGCGAGGTTTGTTTTACATGTACATTAAACTCCTTTTCCTTCAATTGCTGGAATTTTACGTGAGACGATCGTTAAAGCCCAAAAGTTACAAGCGTCAAAAAATAATTTTAAAAGCATAAAAAAGCCTCTCTATTTATTTATAGAGAGGCTTTTTTTAATTCAATAATAAAACTATTTACCTGTTATAAGAGTTTTATCCAAGTCCTTTTCAGCTTTGGATCTCAAATCATATAACATTGGCACTGCAATAAAGATTGTAGAGTAAGAACCAAATATTACCCCAATCAATAATGCGAAAGAGAATCCTCTTAGTGTTTCGCCACCAAAAATGAATAAGATTATAACAGACACTAATACAATTAATGTTGTCATGATTGTACGGCTAAGTGTGCTATTGATTGCTTGATTCAACATCGTAGCCATATCTAGTTTTGATGATTCTTTATCAAACTCTCTTACACGGTCAAAGATAACAACAGTATCATTGATTGAAAAACCAATAATAGTCAATAATGCTGCAATAATAATTTGATCTATCTCAAAGTCAATATTAAATACACGTAATATTACGAATATGGCTAGAACAATAAGTGTATCATGGAATAGAGCCACAACGCCACCTAAGGAAAGTTGCCATTTTTTAAAGCGCAAGAAAATGTATAAGAAGATACCGATAAGCGATGCTAGCATTGCTTTCCAAGAAGCATTTTTAATGTCATCTGCTACAGTTGCACCAACTTTAGACGAGCTTAAAATTTCAAAAGCATTACCTTTTGAATAATTTTCAATGCCTTTTGTCAATGAAGTTAATACAAGTGAATCTGCAGAAGCTGATTCGTCATCCACCAAATAACTTGTTGTTATTTTAACTTTAGTGTCAGAGCCATATGTTTTAACTTCTGACCCAGCGCCTTCAACAAACTCATTTAAGCCAGATCTTAAATCTGAAGCTACAACCGGATTTTTAAATTCAACTACGTACGAACGACCACCTTTAAAATCAACTCCTAAGTTAAGCCCACCCTGCATAAAGGTAAGGATTAAGCCTATAACAAGGATAGTAGAAGAAAATATATAAGCAGCTTTACGTTTAGAAATAAAATCGAATTTTAGGTTTTTAAATGCTTTTTTTGAAATAAAGGTATCAAACGAAACATCGCTATCATTTTTGCCACGTGCCATCCATAGTAAAATAACTTTCGTAATATATACTGCAGTAAAGAAGGAACATAGAACACCGATAACAAGTGTTGTTGCAAAACCTTTAACGGGCCCCTCGCCAAGGAAATATAAAATAACACCAGTTAAGATTGTTGTAAGGTTTGAGTCAAAGATAGAACTGAATGCTTTGTCATACCCAAGTTCAATAGCCGTCAACAATGATTTACCATTTGCCAACTCCTCTTTGATACGTTCCATGATCAAGATGTTTGCATCCACGGACATACCAATTGTCAATACGATACCTGCAATACCAGGCAATGTAAGAACAGAGTTAATGGAGGCTAAAAAACCTAAAGTAAATAGTATGTTAAATACCAACGCGATATCTGCTATTAAACCACCTTTATTGTAGTACATAATCAATAGCAATACAACAATTATAATACCCGCAAACATAGACATTAGGCCGTCCATGATAGCCTCTTGTCCAAGTGAAGGTCCAATCACAACTTCTTCTACAATACGAACAGGGGCTGGAAGTTTACCAGCTTTTAAGATGTTTGCTAAATCTTTAGATTCTTCTAGTGTAAAGTCCCCAGAGATAGATGAGCTGCCATTCGGTATTTCATTATTTACTTGTGGTGCAGAATAAACCGAATTGTCCAATACAATAGCAATGCGTTTAGGGTTTTGTTTATCTTGCGAAGCTTCTTTTGTGATTCTTCTCCACTCTTTAGCACCATATGCATTCATTTGCATAGAAACTTCGTAACCTTTTCCTCCTGGAGACAATCCGTAAGAAACGTTTGTAATAACATCACCCGCTAAAGCAGCTTTGCCATCACGACCAACTTTTAATGGCATTAATTCAATGTATGCAGTGCTTTTATCATCTGCTTCACGTGATTTTCTTTCCCAAACAAAACGAGTTTCAGACCCAATAATCGCCTTAACACGATCCATGTTTAAAATTGCATTGATTGTGCCCGTATCTTTTGTTTCGTATAACAAAGCACCTTGCGCACGTAGTAAACGGTAGAATGCAGAAACTTTTGTTGTGTCTTGCGCTGCAGCACTAGTGTCTGCTTTTGCAAGGGCAGTAGTGTCTTTGTCGTTTACTAAAAGAGATGCGCTATTATCAACTACTGCAGTAGAAACTGTAGTGTCAACGTTGTTTGTTTTTTTCTCTTCTTCAACGCTTATTAAATATTCGTTTATGCGACTTGTCTTTTCATACACTTCATAAATCGGATACACTTCCATGAATTCCAATTTTGCAGTACCTTGCAATAAGTTACGTACACGTTGCGTGTTTTCTACACCTGGCAATTCAACTAAAATACGGCCTGTGCCTGTTACACGTTGAATGTTTGGTTGGATTACACCGAATTTGTCAATACGATTACGAAGAATGTTGAATGAGCGATCTACAGATAAATCAATTTCTTCGTTGATCATCTTTTCAACGTCAGCATCTTTTGAGCGAATGTCAATTTTGCCTTTGTTACTTGCATTTGCAAAAATCAAACTTAATTGATCTGCACCTGCAATTGAACGGAATTCTTCAAAAAATGATTGTTGAAATGTGTTTTGACTGAAGCGTTGTTTTTCTTTGGCCAATTCAATTGCTTTCTTGAAGTTTGCATCGTTTGCATTTGTGCCAGCCATTGCTTGTAAAATTTCTACTGGAGAAACTTCAAGCACAACGTGCATGCCACCTTGCAAATCTAGACCTAAAGCAAGTTCAAGCGCTTTCACTTCTTTGTACGTGTATTTAGCACCTAAGAAATTATATACAGGCTCGTTGTAGATAGAGTCAATGTAGGTTTGTTTTTTTGAAGGATCTAACTTGCCATCCGCTTGAGTAGCAAAGTTTACAGCATCTTTTTCAACGCCTCTAGCCACAAAAGTGAAAGAGATGTAGAAGAAACATAGGGCAGTTACAATCACCGTGAGTGCAACTATTAAATTTTTATTTCTCATTGTTCTTTATATATAGTTATTGGTAAACAAAGTAAGGGATAGCCTACAATCACTGTAGCCATCGAGTTAGGTATTGTAATGGATAAAATAAATTAGGGTGCTTGTGCCGAAATGGCAAAGGGGAAAATATTTTCTAAATAGGAATTTTGAAAACTTGCAGAAATAATTTTGTAAAAAACCTCAAACGGCGATCCGAAGCTTGTGCATTCGAAATTGGTTGGAAGTAGAGCGGCGTTGCACTCAAATGAAAATGAAATATTGCATAATACATGCTGTGTAATCGTAAGGATTTCCGCAGATGTTTTTTCAGAATCCGATTCTTTTGAAATATTCTTTGCAACAGTTTTTGAATCCGCCCGAACAATTGGCGAATAACAAACTGCTCCGAGCATTGCAAAAATCAATGCAAAAAGAAGAATATAACGAGTTGGATTAATGGACTTTTTCATTTTTATAGCTTACAAAGCTAAATAAATCAACGTAGAACGCAAATGTTTTTAATATGCCCGTATCTGTTTTAATAAGTGGGTATACGTTTCGTCGAACGCTTCTTGGTTTTCTACAACCAAATCAGCCATGTTTTTATATGGCAGAACGAAGTTGTTAAAAGAGTATTCTGCATGATTATCAAATCGATAGTGTATTTCTTCGGTTGTATAGCCCCGCTCTCTAACATCCCTTTCTATCCTGCGTTGACGTTTTACCTCAAAAGGGGCGTCTATGTACACTTTGGTATGGATGCGGTCGCGTATTTCTTT
>JAYTLG010000197.1:0-4088 GCA_043729555.1 Cytophaga sp. | reverse complement strand
CACTACTTCATTTTACATGAGGGGTGGTAAGCTGTATTTTATATTTGACAGATTCTATTCGCAGCAAATTCGTTTAAATAGTATCGCGACTTTATGCGTAAGTATTTGTATAATGCAAACAGCATACGCTCAAAATTTCGCTCAAGTAAATCAGTTTCCGCTACAGCTTAGTCCATCCCTGGCCGGAAGCAAAGAAATAAAACGCATCAGCATTGGAGCCAATACCGTTCATTATGACGCAAATAAAACTCAAACATTCGCGGTTAGCTACGATCAAATGTTCAAAAAGCTATGTGCTGGAGGTGGTGCATATTATTTTCAAAACAACAACAACGAATCGTTTGTTGCAAGCACTTCTGTTGAAACACCTCCTTCAGAAAAATATATTACACAACAAAGCAACAAAACAATTGGTTTTTGCATAGCGCCAAAATACAACCTGTATGACAAAAAAGTATATGGCAAAATAAAATATACATTTTCCCCTTCTCTTTTTTTAGAATTCGGAAACGAACAATTCAAGAAAACATATGATATAAATCGGATCGATTATGTTAGCACCATTTATTCTCCCAGCAATCCAACTGGAATTGAAAGAACCGATTCAATCTTATTGAATTACGATCAGTATCAGTTGAACAATCTACTTATTCGTTCTGGTATTGGCCTGCTGTTAAACACTGAAAATCTGATATTGCTTTCCAAGTTAAGTTTTTCAGCTACAGAATACAATGAAAATTCTATTGGCAACACAATTAAAGACCATTTAAATCATCGACAAAATTACAACTTAAAAACCAAAAGTCTTATCTATGCTTTTGCACCTACAATACACGCAGGATACACGATACGTACACATCCCAAATCAAATTTCAACCTTACTCCTATAGTTGGCATTGGAATGAATCATTACTTCAATTTTGCACCTTCATCAATAGATTCGGTAGAAGTATATCGATACAATATTTCAAATTCAGACATTACGAAAATTAACTACTTGCATGCATCTGCAAATTTTAGATTTAAATTCATGCTCTTTGGGTTTGCATATACAAAATACAACGACGTTATACACAAAGGAATTACTGTTGGATACCAATCCACTAAAGCAAAAATAATACTGACAGGTGCAACAAACTTAAATAAAAACAAAACTACGTATTCCAATCTAGAAATTACCACAGGTATTTTCTTTTAGACTTCATCGTTATATTTTCCACGTATTCTTTTAATGTAAGCCTTTCTCCAGACAAAGACTTTTCTTTTCGAATGTATCCATCCGCGCACCGCAGATCCAGTACTTTACAATAAAACACATGAAGCCTCCTGCCTTATAACTCATTTTACGACAATACTATTATTGTCTTCCGCCGTGGTTAGTCTTTTCGACCAACCACCCACTACACTAAGATGTTAATTGACTTGTTTTTTTGTATAAGAGAGCACCTATGATTAAATTTAGTGATACTTTTATTCTATCGGCAACGTCTTGGAGAAAAAACTTACAATCACACTGCACTCGATGGCCGAACCACGGCGATATACGAAGTTACTAACCAAGGCGCAATCAATATTAAACAAACCACAAAATAGATCTTTTTTATATTTCAAGTTGGCATAACATCACACAGTACAGGGCTGTTGGCCGAATGGCACAACAGCAGGTTGAGTGGTGGTTATGGTTAGAGTGCGCAGTGCCAACATGGAGTAAAATCCTTCCTTCAGACAAAAACTTTTCTTTTGAATGTATTCGCCGCAGCGAACAGACAAGTAGCATCATAGAGCAGCAAGTGATTACCAACCAAAGCTATTTTTTTCATCTTTATGCAACTCATTCAAATATGAAAAAAAATAGAACCTCAAGATTTTGCTTTCGAGAATAAATATTGGTATATTATATAGAAACCTTTAAAAATTAACAAATTAGAATTAAATGCATGTTTAGTGGTCGGAAAGCTGTGCGCGTAACTTCCAAGATTTTTCTTTGGCTAATAGTACTTTTCATGGTATTGTTTGCAAGCGTATGGATAATCTTAAAAGTCCCGGCTGTTCAGAATTTTTTAACAACGAAAGCAACAAGTTATATCAGCAACAAAACACATACACGTGTTGAATTAACACACATTGATTTAGGTTTTCCAAAATCCATTTTACTTCAAGGAATATTTTTAGAGGATACAAATCACGACACCTTAGTTTCAATCAACGAGATTGACATCAATCTTAATATGTGGGAGCTGTTTTCAAAAACTATTTCGATAGAATCACTCGTAGTGGATGATTTTCATGTACGATTGAGAAGAACTGAAAAAGACAGCACATTCAATTTTCAATTCCTGGTAGATGCATTTAGTTCAGACAATGAAAAAGATGTAAAAAAAGACACTACCGATACTGGGTCGGCATGGACAATTAAAGCCAATGCGATTGCACTCACCCATGGCCGTTTTGACATGGTGGATGCAGTGAGTGGCTTAACATTAAATCTTTCGGCGGGTGAAATTCAAGCACAATTAAACAAACTCGATCTAGACAAAAGTATTGTAGACTTAGGCGAGATTGATTTGTCGGATGTACACGGTATTGTACGCAATACAAAACCTGCCGCAGTTAGTACCGATACAACAAGTAGTTGGAATGGCATTTACACATCGGGACTTACCATTCAGCGTTCGTCATTTGATTATTCAGATAAAATAACGTCGATGTTGATTTCTGCAAACATTGGTTCGCTTGAATTAAAAAACACTTCCATCGATTTAATTAGACAACACATTGCAAGTGATGGTTTATCGATCGCACAAAGCTCTTCCATTATCCAATTAATAAAATCGACCGATACCACAACGAGCAAATCAACATCGCCCGGATGGAACATCCAACTAAGCTCGCTTGATTTAAAAGACAATGCATTTAAGATGGATATGCTAAATGAAAAAGCAATACCCTCGGGAATTGATTGGAACCATCTAGCCTTAACAGAAATAAATACATCCACTCAAAATATTGTATATAATGGACCGTTGATTGAAGCAACCATTGAATCCTTATCAGCACAAGATAAAAGTGGCTTTGGCATACGATCCTTAGAAACAAAAGCCTACATGGATGCAACAAAAGCATCGTTAATAGACTTAAACCTTGTTACCAACCATTCTCAACTTGGACAAAACATTCAAGTAAACTATACTTCATTAGACGAAATTATGTCTTCAATGAAAGTCAATTGCTCCATGAAGAATAGTCAAGTTGCGGTAGAAGATTTACTACTATTAGTACCGTCGCTAGATTCGATAGATATTATCCATAAGAACAAAAATAGAGTAGCTGATTTTAATCTAATTGCAAGTGGTGATCTAAAGAAACTCGATATTCAGCAATTGTATTTCAAAACATTAAATAGCAGTATCGATACCAAAGGTGTTTTGAAAAACTTAAGTGATGTAGATAAACTATTTATTGATTTAAGATTTAATCGCATTCAAACAGGCGCTGCCGACATCGCCTTCCTTCTGCCCGATAGTACAGTACCTTCCAGCATACACATCCCTTCTGAAGTATTTTTAAAAGGGAATTACAAAGGCACGCTCTCTGATTTTCAATCAACATTGGATATGAGTAGCTCTATGGGTAGTGCATTTGTACGGGCCAACATAAACGGATTAAAAAACGAAATCCCAACCTATAAACTTACTTTACAAGCACACAGCTTAAACTTGGGCGCATTGCTTGCACAATCAAGTATTGGGAAATTAAATGGCGCAGTTGATTTAACAGGCAGCGGATTTGATACAAGCAATATATCTGCTATCGTACAAACAGATATTACTTCCATAGAACTAAATGGGTACAATTTTCAAAACATTCACATCGATGGAAAAATGGACAAGCTTGCATTTACGGCAGATGGTTCAGTAGACGACGAGAACATTAAATTTTCATTTGATACAAAAGCAAATTTAAATAGTAGTCAAGAATATTATGATCTTCAATTAGCGTTAAAAGGTGCCGATCTTCAAGCATTGGGATTCACAAAGGAACATGTAACGATATCCGCCAATACAGACTTGCACCTAATTGGCGATCCG
>JAYTLG010000196.1:0-5157 GCA_043729555.1 Cytophaga sp. | reverse complement strand
GATGTAGGATAAAATCCAACTTGATTAACACGAATCCTATCTGTTGCTTTTTGAGCTACAGCAACTATCGCTGTAGAAAATAATACTGATAAGAATATTATTACTTTAATTTTTGATATTGAAACCATACAATTTCTGGTTTTAATGAATGTTTTTTTTAGATATTAGATATGACAAATACGGTGCCTAAAATAATTCAAGCACCGTATTTTCAATTATTTCTTAATCAATTCTTGATATTGTTGCTCTGTAAGTACCTCTATTTCATCAATAAATATGGTACCCGTATAAGGTGCTCCACCTGGATTTACAAAGAAAATGATATCTTTCATGGAGGAAGGATCTACCGTTTGTACGTCCGGATATGTTTGAGAATACTTGCCCGCATAATTAAAGAAATAGTTCTTCAACTCAGCTGTTGTGTCTATTTTCATAATCAACGGAAACTCATTTGTTGTATGTCCATTTTTATCTTTGAAATCCATACGTAGATCCGGTATGCCACCTTGTGCTCTTGCTTTAACACGTACAATTTGTGCTTTGGTAAAATCCATAGGAGTTATTGCACGACCAAACGTTTCATATCCTGGACCTACACCTGTACATTGTACAGACATAACATCCCTTTTTTTCTCTAAGTTAAGTTTTTCGTTTGCTGCCCACCAAGAATACAATTCATCTTGAAAGTCATCAACCATACCACCATTAGTAGCTTCAACTTTGGGCATTTCGTCAGTTGAAACAATTTTAATATAGTCGATATATAAAGTTCCTGTCCAATCCGCCATACCTCCGTTAATGAAGATTAGAAAATCATGGATCATTGTTTCATTTACTTTTTGATTATCTGGCCAAGATTGCCTCCATTTACCATCAAAATCGAAGTAGTAATCTTTGTACTCTTTACCTAAGTGAATACGTTGTTTCGGCGAATCGGCGTTTGCATCCATTTGATTCACATCTTTCATGTGTATAATTACTGTAGGTGGTTTTTCACCTTCAGCTCTACAACGAATTTTAATTACCGAACACTTAGTAAAGTCTAATAAGCTTGTTTCAACCCCAAAACAATCCCATTTAGAACCGATGGCATTACCAACAACCTTTAATGTATCACCAATTCGAGATAGTTTTGTTTGATCGTTACTTACCCACCAGCTATAAATTTCACCGTTAAAATCATCCAGCACACCTCTTTGGTATTGGCAAGCTGGTGTACCTACTTCTGGATCTTCAAGAACAGCGATTTGACTATCGTCGTTCAATGCAACAGGTTGAAATGTAGCACATTGTTTGGCTGTAACAGCTAATAATATGAGTATTGAAGCTAAGAATTTCATTTCTTATATCTTTTAATAAATTACTTATAAGGGTTGAATGGCGCACCATACGTAAAGCAGGCAAAATCAAAATCTGCAGATACTTTATTGAATGGCGGACTTGATACCAAGCCAAATTGAACTCTACGAACTTTTTGAGGTTCTAAAATTTGATTTCCATTTCCACCGTTTGCATAATCTTCCGATTTATACAAATCACTGTATTTAATAGAAATCAATTTCCAACCTACGTGTTTGATTGCTATTTTAAACACCCATGAATCTTCCGTTGCGGGACAGAAGTGGTCTTGCGCTCCATACGTATTACAATTTACAAGGTATTGAGATAAATCACCTCGATCATCTTCATGACATTCAAAATTCAAGAAAGCGACAGGTTGGCAACCTGCAGGTAAATTGTCAATTCCACGAACATAAACGTTCATGTAAAGTTGAGATGGATCTGTCCATGATGCAGGAAAAACAGGAGCAGATGCTGCACCATTTACTCGGCATTGCAAACCACCGACAAAGAAACCATTGGGTTGTGTAGATGTTCCAATAATTCGCATAAAACGCTTCCCTTCAGGAGCTCTAATTGTATCCGTTTGTTCAACAGCATACGTTTTAGCACCGATATTAAATAAATAAGGATAGAGATTTTGATTGGTTGTATTTGCTGTCTCAAAATCAGCCCACGTAACAGAAGAAGGAGCTTGATTTAGATTCACCAACATAAAATCAGTTGTTGAAGCAAATGGAATACGGAAATTTGGAGCTTTTAAAATTGTAAATGTAATAGAACTTACCGCTCCTGGTATTCCGCTTATAATTAAATCCGCTGTAACCGTTTCACCTGTTTCAAAGAAATACAATCCATCATGATTTCCTGTCCATGCCGAATTCATAACATTGATTACAGATGACGTTGCTGATATTGTCTTTGTGGCATTTGAAGTCTGTCCTGTCAACACAATTTTCCACGTAACAACTTCAGAAAACGTTGCTGTAAATGCTTGTGGAATTCCCAATGAAAAATCCACACTCGCAAATGCCGCAGCAAATGGCCCTGTTGTAAAATTATCCGTTGCAGAAATATTTGCCGGTGCAAGACTCGTGCCGCTATCCTTATAGTCTCTTTTGCAAGAAGCAAGAGAGACTATAAGCGCACATGCTAGTGCTGTTGTTTTAAATATATTCATATTTTTAATTTTTTATTAAAATTAGAATACCATTGTATAATTGAAGTACACCTGATTAATCTTATAATTTCTATAAGCTCTATCAGCAAATTTCACATTTTGACTTACGCCTGTAACCGTAAAATATGTATTCTTGCTAAACTTATATCTCGCTCCAAAAGTATAAAGCATTTGAGATTGGTTCAAATCGTAGTTTGTAAATGGATTTGTCGTTTCTATTTGATTGTACTCGTTTCTAGTATAAATAAATTCATTTCCTTTTGCTTGAATTGTTTTAACACCGCCCAATAAGTATAATTGTTTAACTACTTCTACGGACAAACCTAAATCAACCAATGTTGATTCTAAATTAACGGGCGCAGAACCATCTCTAGTTGTTTTTTCGTAACGAGCACCCAATGTAAATACAATTTGTTTTTCAAAGCGTAACAACTTGTGTGCGTTAAACATTGTTCCGCCTTTAACACCCAAGAATTGTCGTAGAGCATTTGTAACCGAATCTCCCATTGTTGCAACTTCTGACAATAAATCAACTATTACATCCGCTTTCACTAATTTTTCGTTGTTACCTATTGAAGAACCGAATGTCAAACCTTTACGGTTAGCTGTAGCTTGTCCATAAGGCGTAAGGTTGTTATATGCAGGATTGAATAACATTAACGTATTTTGAAGATTCAAATTACGCAAGTTTTGATCTGATACGTAATCAAGCATTGTTGCTCCATTCATTGACACATCAGCTCTTTGGCTTGTATTGTTATCTAATTCACTAAACATGCTTAATGAATTTGGACCAGATGCGCTACCATATCCATAATCATAAATTCTTCTTGTTTGAGCACCTGAGCTAAAGAAGTCAGCACCTACATTTCTGTAGTTTGCATATACTTTCAATAATAATGGCTTGTATTTAACAGAAATGCCTAAATCATAGAAATAATCTTCCGTGTTAACAGAATCCATTTCATTCATACTGTATTTGTTGGTACCGAAACCCGTTTCACCGTAGAACGAGTAGTCAATTTTATCAGTAAAGTGATTTACTTTCCAATCTGCTGTCAAAATTTGATTTTGATTTGTCAAACCTGGAGAAGTAACCGTTCCGGCTGCATCAAATAAGTACACATAGTTACCGCCCAATTGGAACATTCTGCTTTGCACGATTTCAGCTCTACCACCAATCATAAAACGATCAGGTGTTACCGATTGCGTATATCTTCTGTTTCTTGTAGCAAAGAAACGTAAGCCTAGTTTTTCTATACCATGTGTAAAGCGCAAGTTTGTCTGAACATGAGCACCTTGTAAACGCCATTTGTTGGCATGGTTGAAGTTTTCGTATTCTACAACACTTCTACGTTCTGTTAGTAAGTCTGATTCATAATCATTGTAAATTTCACTAAAGTTTGTTAAAGTGTATTTACTTAATTCTAAATCGATATCACCAATCTCATAGAAAACTTTCTTAGAAATTAAACCGTCTAATTTCGTTTGACGGAATATAAACTGAGACCCATCACCATAGAAACCACCGAAGCTGTTTTGTAAACGCAAAGTAGCGCTCGCTCTCAATGTTTCATTTGGTTGGGCGTTAACACCCAAGTCAAAGATTGTATAACCATCTGTGGATTTTCTAGCAGAAGTTAAATCCTTCGCCTGACCTGCATCTGTATCCGCATTTAAAACGTTACCATTTAAGTAACTTCCTGTTACCAACGCACGACCTAAACCGTTCCAATAGACTACTTGAGCCTGTGAAACTATCATTGTACCAGCAGTTATTGCTACTAGAACTAGAACTTTTTTAGCAAATGTTCTCATAATTGACATCTATACTAATTATATTTTAGAAAAATATTTTTAATTCAACTGTTGTTTCCACGCCTTTGTATTTATCAAGGGTGAAATTTTTGTCATGGTGTCCAAACCATCTGTTTCTGATATAAAGACCGGCTCTGCTTGAGAAATCATAATCAAGTCCTAAGCCATACCCCCAACCAACTTGGTTAACAGTTGCTCCTTTATCAGGCGTTTCACTGTACGTTGGATTGTTGTATATATCTTTAATCAAATCACCTGGTGTATAGTCAATACCTTGAGCAGTAGTTCCTGAAGTTGTATACGCTTTCTCCACACGATCATTACCCAATACACGTTCAAAGCTACCAAATGCTACAATTGCCACCTTTGGGTGTAAGTTGTAGAATGCCATCATTTCTTCGTAGAACGTTCTAATAAATGCCTTATCCGTAAATACAGGTATTGGATTGAAGTTATCGTCAGTAACAGAATTGTATGTATTGAAATTGTTCAAAATCAAATCACGTCCCATAAACTTCAATTTATAAGAAAGCGTTAAATTTAATGTTTGGTACATTTTCAAGTAATCAACTACAGTGTCTGTAATGCCAAACGTTTCATACACTCTTCTGTATATAGACGTGTTGCGTTGATAAGGACCTGCATATTTTTGGAAATATGTAAAGCGAGATGTTGTAAACGGATTGGCTTGGTGCCAGTAAGATATACCATTTCCTCTATTAGAGAAGATTGTATCCACTTGGTCCCATTCTTTAGAAAAACCTAAAGCTCCACCAATTTTTAATTTACCATAGGTGTCTTCGTGTTTTAAATACGAT
>JAYTLG010000195.1:0-2475 GCA_043729555.1 Cytophaga sp. | reverse complement strand
AAATGTTCTTGGATGCTGAAGGACGTGTTGAAAAATTCAACAAACGTTACAAAAAATAATATTTCTCCCCATTCACAGGGATTTAAAGTCTTTTCAATGGAAATTGGAAAGACTTTTTTATTTTTGAGTATATGAACATTCTATTCTTCGATGAACCGAATATCCGCAAGGCGTTATTGCCTTTAACATTTACACGCCCTGTTGCAGAATTGCGCATCGGTATTTATACCATTCGCGAAAAATGGCAACAGTATTTTTTGAATGCACATTGTTATTTTAAGACGGAAGATTATTTACAAGGAAAATTCCCATCAACAGCACATGCAGATCTTACCATAAACGGAGCCGTTTGTCCGAACGAACATTTGGTTGCTGAAATAAATAAGTTGGCAAATGGCGAAGGACTTGTTGCTCGAGGAATGGTACTTGCTTATAAAGGTGTTCTTAAAAAACGCATCGACTACTTTCAAGAAGCTTGTATCATTGAGTCGTCAAGTGATTTGTTTACACATAACGGATCTGAAATTAGAGCCGATTTTCATTTAATCACAAAGGGGAGAGTTACTGCAGAAATAGAAGATAAGCACACCATTGTTTATAAGCCTTTTGATGTATTTATTGAAGCAGGTGTAAAAATTCGCGCGGCTATTATCAATGCCGAAGATGGTCCTGTATATATTGGCAAGCATGTAGAAATACAAGAAGGCGCCATTATTAAAGGACCCTTTGCAGCCTGCGAAGGTGCGGTGGTGGCGATGGGGGCAAAGATGCGTGGCGACAATACACTTGGTCCGTACTGTAAAGTAGGAGGCGAAGTGAGCAATACGATTTTTATTGGTTACAGCAATAAAGTGCACGATGGGTTTATTGGAAACTCTGTAATTGGCGAGTGGTGCAACCTTGCAGCGGGCACCAATGTTTCAAATTTGAAAAATAACTATTCTTCTATAAAAGTACATTCGTATACCAGCGATGATTTAGAAGATACAGGAAAGATATTTCATGGTTTAATCATGGGCGATTATTCGCGTTGTGGGATCAATGCAATGTTTAATACAGGAAGCGTTGTGGGCGTTTCGTGCAATGTGTATGACGCTGCTTTTCCTCCAAAGTTTATTCCTTCTTTTGCATGGGGGGGCGCTGCGGGTTTTTCAGAGTTTCGTTTAACGGAAGCTTTTGAAGTTGCACGTAAAGGAATGGCGCGTAGAAATGTTGTGTTGACAGAGGAAGATGTAAAGATATTGACACATGTTTTTCATGTTGAAAATCAACAACGTTTAAAATTATTAAAATAAGTAGCTATGCAATTCTCTGAGATACCGGGTTTATTTGAAGTGAAATCTACACTGATGAATTCAGTGAAAAATAATCACGTTGCGCATGCACAGTTATTTGCTGGGGTAGAAGGTTCGGCGGCTTTGCCATTGGCATTGGCTTATGCAACGTATATAAACTGTTTAGAGAAAGTTGAAAATGATTCGTGCGGGCAATGTTCTTCATGTAGCAAATACAATAAATTAATTCACCCCGATTTGCATGTAATCTTTCCGGTTGCTACAAATAAAACGATTGCCAAAGACCCTACCAGTGATTTGTTTTTCAAGGACTGGCGCGAAGCATTTTTGAGTAATCCATTTCTATCCTTTAATGATTGGATGGAATTGATTGATGCGGAAAATAAACAATTGCGTATTGCGGTTGAAGAAAGCCGAAACGTAGTTAAGAAAATTTCGATGAAGGCTTTTGAAGCCGAATATAAAGTTGTGATTATTTGGTTGCCCGAAACCATGGGTTCGGAAGGCGCGAATGCCTTGTTGAAGTCTTTGGAAGAGCCACCGGCAAAGACCTTGTTTTTGTTGGTAACGGCAAAGCAAGAGCGTTTGCTGACAACCATTATTTCTCGTACACAACGCGTGCAAGTACGTTTGTTTAACGATACTGAAATAAAAGGATATCTGTTAGATAAAAAAGGCATAAGCGAAGCACAAGCAAAACGTGTAACGTATTTGGCCGATGGTAATATTCAGAAGGCAATACAATTGCTGTCGGAAGAAGATCACGATTACGAATCGAAGATTAGAGATTGGTTTCGTGCCTGCTACAGTTCGAAGTTGCAAGACATGATTCGTATGTCGGAAGAATTTGCAGGTCTACCAAGAGAATTGCAAAAGTCTTTGTTGCAGTATGGACTTGGTATTTTTAGAGATAGCTTGATGTATAAAGAAGTGGGTACAGATTTGCTTCGCGTAGATGAATTGAGTCAAGATGATATGGTGCAGAAGTTTAGCAATGTAATTGACTTTACGAAAGTAATGAGTTTGTCGAAAGCATTAAACGAAGCACACGCTGAAATAGAACGTAACATCAATTCTAAAATGGTGTTTATGGATACATCGTTTCAGATGAATAAAATATTTAATAAAAAGTAATGAGCGGACTTATTCGTATAGGTACACGCGGTAGCAAACTAGCCTT
>JAYTLG010000194.1:0-11436 GCA_043729555.1 Cytophaga sp. | reverse complement strand
AGCACTTTTTTTATTCATAGGTTATCATTTCCTGCAAGCTAGTAATAACAGTACTTAGAACGATTTTTAACACCACAAATGTCCATTACCCCTAATTACTATGGAGTTCCTGTTATTATTGAATACAAATATGATTCATTAGGAAATTTAATTCAAATCAAAGACAATCTACCTTTTGAATATTCTAACTCTGCAATTATTGAATATAAAGCTTCTACTTACACGAAATATAAAAATAATTATATTACCTGTTACAGTAAGCAAAATGGCTTAACAATTATTAATGAATTTAACAATTCGGACACTATCACATACAAGATTATAAATCAATATGATGAAAAACACAGATTAATTTCTAGCCAAAGCATTGAATCAAATTCTACAGATACGACTGGTTATAAATATTATTATGATGCTAAAGGACAAATAATAAAAAAAGAAGAGAAAGGAATATCTAATTGCACCTCAATCAGAAGTTATAATAATTATGGGTTTATTGTAAAAGATTCCACATACAACAATAATGGACCGCTATTTGTAGGTAATTATAGTTATGAACTATATGAAATTTTTGATCATATAAAAATAAATCAAAAAGTGTTATATTCGGATAATTCTAGCCATCACCAAACATACACATTTGATAAATTTGGAAATTGGATAAATAAAATAGATTCTATAGGTTTAGGACTTGTCTATAAAGAAGATCGCAATTTTCATTATAGATAAAATTCATTCATATTTATACTGCACTTTCATTCCCTTCTTACTCCATTTATAGCTGTTTCAATATTGTTGACTCATTTCAAATTAGTAGCATGACAGCACTTTACATCATCTGCTTTTTAGCCCTAGCAACGATGCTGCTGCGCAGACTGTCTGTTGGTGCACGCAATGGCTTGCCTTCAGAGAATGGTGGCTTTAAAATACGCGGGAAGAAAAAATGGAGAGAGGAAGAGTAGTTTTGCTATAGAAGCGAAAATTTGTTTTTTATTAATAGAATTAGAAAATTTAAAATCGATAATGTCCTCAAATTCTATTGTCATTTTCAAAGAAAAAAATACAATTAAAAATTACAAACTAAAATATATACACTTTTCAGTAACGAAATTTTTAAATCAACCAACCCGCTAAAAAGCCTGCAATAATAATAAATGGATGTGGGATACGTGTAAAAATCAAAATGCATACCGTAGCCACAGCTATAGCATCACTCAAGGCTATCGCTTGCCATTCGCCGTGTTGCATGGGCAAGGCAAGTGTTATGGCAGTTGCTAAAATAATTCCTGCATTGCCGGCATTGATTCCTTCAAAGGAAGCTTTAACTACTCTGTATTGTTTGATGTTTTTCCAGATGGGTGCAATAAAGAATATCAAAATGGTGCCCGGCAAAAATACACCCAATGAACCAATAAAACCTCCTGTGATTTCACCCCAAAACCCATAGGCACGCATAGATAAGGCACCCACATAGGAAGCAAAGGTAAACACAGGGCCCGGCAACGATTGCAATACAGCATATCCTGTCAAAAATTCAGACGGGCTTAAATACTTTTTAAACTCTACAAATTCATTATAGAAATAACCAATCAATGCTTGTCCGCCACCAAAAATTAAACTTCCGTTACGAAAGAAATTTTCAAACAAACGAATCGGTAATACATTGGTTGCAGTGCCAATAACAGCAGCCCCTACAAAGATTCCTCCCAATAAAATAAGATTTGCCCAACGAATATTAAAGGGTGTCTTCTCTTCTTTTTCGTGTTTGCCAAATCGAAACGAGGTAACAAAACCTGCAATCAAAAGTATAACCGGGAAAATCCACGGAGTGCTTAAGTAAATACAAAGTATGGTTGTTAGAAAAAAGATTGCAAACGAAGTACGCGTTCGATGAATTAATAGAAACGTTTTATAAACAGCATACAATACAAAACCAATTGCTATTGGACCCAAATATTTTACAACATCTAAACTAATGTTTTCGGACTGTACATACGAAACCGTTATTGCAACGGCAGTCATTACAATGGCTGCGGGCAAAACCCAAACAAGTAAGGTAAGAAAGGCTAATTTAGGGCCTCCTATTTTAAAACCTACTGCTGTTAATGTTTGTGTAGAAGCTGGTCCAGGCAAAATTTGGCAGAACGAATACAATTCCATCAGCTCCGCTTCAGTTAAATATGCTCTCTTTTGAACCAATATTTTGAAAAATAGGGCTAAATGTGCTTGAGCCCCTCCAAAAGAAGTAAGGGACAAGACAAGTACATCTTTCAGAAAAATAAGATGACGAATATGCTTCATCTATCTAGTTTAGGGTGAATCGGATTATAATTTAAGTTCTAAAATACTCTTTTTCTGTGAATAATTAGCACTTCGTGCATTTCTTAATTTTTATCTACGCAAAATTATGTAAATTAGATGTTGAAACTGTCACAAATATGCGCGTAGTAGCAGAATACCCAAACGTAGATTTTAAAATCACTGTTTTTTCTTGGAACGGAAAATATTTACTGAAGATTGAAAAGGGAATGTTTGAACAGACCTATAAAATCAGTGAAATGGATGTAACTGGTGATGAGGAAGTGAAAAAAATAGTAGAAGACCCTGCCTTTGTGGAAGAAGTAAAGAATCGTTTTAAAAACATGAATATTTCTTTAAACGACGCCTTAAATAGAATATAAGTTACAAATCAAACGAAGCGCCATACTCAGGGATTTCAATATTTGAGTAACCTGCGTCGGTCAATGTTTCAGAAAAATCTTGCATACTTTTATATTCTCCATGCACTAAAAACACTTTTTTCAATTTTGCTTTGTTTTGGTGACTCATAAATTTCAATAAACCATTTCGATCTGTATGTCCACTAAAAATATCGGTGTACACAATTTTTGCTGCAACAGGTACAGTACGCTTTTTAAACTTGATTGTTTTTTTGCCCGCCAATAAATCATGCCCAATGGTACCTTCAACTGCATAACCTACGAGCAGTATGGTACAGAATGGATTTTGTAAATTTTGTTGAATGTGGTGTTGAATTCTACCTCCGGTTATCATACCCGACGATGAAAGAATGATGCATGGTTTTAAATAATTCGATATGTTTTTACTTTCTTTAAACGTTTTAACATGATCTAAGTTTTCAAAATCAAATAGCAACTCATCTTGTTTGCTCAAGGCTTGCGCTTCTTCATTCATAAGCATCGGATATTTTGAATAAATACGCGTGCCTTCTGCTGCCAATGCCGAATCTGTAAACACTTTTATCGGTGGCAATTCTTTTTTCAGTGATAATTTATTTAAGGTGTACAACAGCGATTGTGTGCGCCCCAAACTAAATGCTGGAATGATTAATCTGCCGGGCTTATCAACACACGCTTCTGTAACAATGCGTTTCACAATAGCCTCGGCACTCTCCGTTTCCTTATGCTCTCGGTTTCCATAAGTCGTTTCGCATAAGACATAGTCTGCTTCAGGCGATGGAACTGGATCGGGCAACAAGGGATAATTATCTCGACCAATATCTCCGGAAAATAAAATGCTTTTAATTTTTCCTTCTTCTTTTACTTGAACAAATACACTCGCTGCACCCAAGATATGCCCTACCGGTATTAAGCGAATCGTTATGCTTTCATTTACTTCAAAATCTTTATTGAACGCAATGGGAATAAACCGGTCTACAGGTTTGTAAGAATAATTAGTAGGCGCCGAATTGGCGATGTTTTTTTCAGATCTACGAATATGTGCGGAGTCTGCAAAAAGTAATTCTGATAACTCAGCCGTAGGTGCAGTAGATAAGATTTGCCCGCGATAACCGCTTCGAATCAATGCGGGAATATTGCCCGAATGATCTACATGGGCATGTGTTAAGACAAGCAAATCAATGTCCGAAGTTTCGAAAGGAAACAAGTCGTTCGAAAAACCTTTATGTCGATCTGCAAAATCAGATCCGCAATCAATTAAAATTTTATAACCAAGCGACTCCAACAAATACATGCTTCCCGTAACTTTTCTTGCAGCGCCCCAAAATGTTAATTTCATCAATTTTAGCTTTATTCAATAGGATGATTCCCTTTACACAATTTTTATGGATTAGAAATCTGTACAAGGTACTTAGATTTGTTCTTAATTAATAAAACTAATTGTATTAACTAACGCTAAAAGGTTTGTCCATACCAAATGAATTAGTAAATTCAAGCGTAATTTGATTCCTAATTTATGTCAAGCCTAACCGAAGCTAAAAATCACGGACACACAAAACTCACTGCTGCGGGTTTATTAATTTCATTAGGAATCATATACGGAGACATTGGAACCTCCCCGTTGTATGTAATGAAAGCCATTGCAGGCAATAACATTATTTCTGACACATTAATTTTAGGTGGCTTGTCGTGCGTCTTTTGGACTATCACATTACAAACAACCATAAAATATGTTATTATCACATTGCGTGCGGATAACAATGGTGAAGGTGGTATTTTTTCATTATTTGCATTAATACGAAGACGCAATCCAAAATTAGTTTGGCCCGCCATGATAGGGGGAGCAGCGCTCCTTGCCGACGGTATTATCACACCTCCAATTTCTGTTTCATCAGCAATTGAAGGATTGAAAATATATGACGAACACTTAAATACCATCCCCATTGTAATTGTTATCATCGTGGGACTATTTTTAGTACAACGATTTGGAACGAACATTGTCGGAAAATTTTTTGGGCCAATTATGTTTGTTTGGTTCGGTATGCTTGCAGTGCTAGGTATTAGCCAACTACATGAAAACCTATATGTGCTGAAAGCCATAAACCCAATGTATGCGTTTGAATTACTTACAAACTACACAACTGTTGATGACAAAAGTGGCTTCTGGCTATTAGGTGCTGTATTCTTATGTACTACAGGTGCAGAAGCACTTTATTCAGATTTAGGACATTGCGGTAGACCAAATATTCGCATTAGTTGGATCGTTGTTAAGCTAGCCTTACTTATAAACTACTTTGGACAAGGAGCATGGATACTACTACACAAAGGACAAGTGCTTGATAGCAACCCATTCTTTTCCGTCATGCCAGATTGGTTCCTAGCCTATGGAATTGTTATTGCCACATTGGCTGCAATTATAGCTTCTCAAGCATTAATTAGCGGTTCATATACTTTAATAAGTGAAGCTTTACGCCTAAATTTATGGCCAAAAGTTCGAATAAAATATCCAACTTTAAAGAAAGGGCAATTGTTCATTCCTAGTACCAACATCATGATGATGGCAGGATGCATATTCGTTGTTTTAGTATTCAAAGAATCCGCAAATATGGAAGCTGCATATGGATTAGCTATTAGCATAACCATGATGATGACCTCTTTATTGTTATGCTATTACTTACTCATTATTAAGCGCATTTCCTTTATTTGGGTAAGCATTTTCTTCTCAACCTATTTTGTTATTGAATCTTCTTTCTTAATTGCCAATTTAGAAAAATTCTTCCATGGAGGGTATTTTACTTTAATAGTTGGTGGTCTATTAATGTCTGTTATGGCCATTTGGTTCACCGCACACCGTATCAAACGCCGTCTTACAGAGTACGTAAATCTTTCTGATTATCTGCCTGTATTAAAAGAATTAAGTGAAGACACATCTATTCCCAAATACTCTACACACTTAGTTTATTTAACGGGTGCTGACATGCCTGGCAAAATTGAATCAAAAATTATGTATTCAATTTTACAGAAACAACCTAAGCGTGCCGACATCTATTGGTTCCTGCACATAGATGTTGTGGATGAACCCTATACGCTCGAATATAAAGTTCGTACCATGATGCAAGACGATGTCATTCGCGTTGATTTCAAACTTGGATTTAGAGTCGAACACCGCATCAATTTGTTTTTCCGTAAAGTAGTTGAAGACTTGGTGAATAATAAAGAAGTAGATTTTACATCACGCTATACATCCTTAAATAAACGCAATGTAATTGGCGACTTTAGATTTGTAGTACTTGAAAAACATCTAAGCAACGACAACGATTTAAATGCGCTGGAACAATTTACAATGGATTGGTATTTCTTATTAAAGTACATTTCATTATCTGAATCGAGTGCATTTGGTTTGGATACCAGCTCAATCACCGTTGAAAAAGTGCCTATGGTTATTAGCCCAATGGAAGCCTTTCAATTAAAACGTATTTATTAATGTGTTAAAATGAAATCAAATAAACGCATTTTAGTAATCTGCTTCTTTCTATTTGTTGGTGTCATGATACTCTTCACAGTAGATTTCATGTCACGCACAACAACACCCTGGGAACGGAAGAAAGACACGACCTTTGTCAATAAATATAAAGTTCAATACAACGAAAAGTTAGGCTTAAAAAATATTGATTCGTTGATTAAAGCCAGAGAAGGGAAATAGATCTTCACCCTTTTGCATATTCTTTAATAAAAAAATGAAAGCCCTTCAAAATTAATTGAAGGGCTTTTTTAATGCAGCAATTATATTTTATGCTAATGCTTCAAACAATACCTCTACAGTATGCTTCGCTACCTTACCTGTACCATCTTTAATCTGGTGACGGCAACTGGTGCCAGGGGCAGCAATAATCGTTTGTTCATCGGCTTTGCGTACCGCAGGGAACAATACCAATTCACCTACTTGCATCGACAAATCATAATGTTCTTTCTCATAACCAAACGAACCTGCCATGCCACAACAGCCCGATGGAATAATTTCAACTTTATAATTTTCAGGTATCGTTAAAATCTTTTGAGAAAAGTTAACAGACGACAATGCTTTTTGGTGACAATGTCCATGCAATTTAACTTTGCGATTTGCACGGGTAAATAAATCCTTACTTATTTTCCCCGCATCGAATTCGTTCGCAATAAACTCATCAACCATAAACGAATGCTTCGCCAAGTGATTTGCGGCTTCTAATTCTTCTGCAGGAACAAGGTTGGGATATTCATCTCTAAAACTTAAAATCGCAGAGGGCTCAATACCAATCAATGGCGATTCAGATGTTACAATGTCTTTCAACATGGCAATATTTTTGCGAGCAATTTTCTGCGCTTCACGAACCAAGCCTTTAGACAAATACGTACGTGCACTTTCTAAATGATCTGGCACAACAACTTCATAGCCTAGACGTGTAAGCAAATGAATTGCTTTTACTCCAATATGAGATTCGTTGTAATCGGTGTATTCATCACAGAATAAATATACTTTACCAATTTGATGGCCCTTTGCAGGTTTTAACTCATCGGCATTTTTACGCGCCCATGTTCGTAAGGTTTGCATTGACATCTTAGGCAATGGACGCTTTTGTGTCATTCCTAAAACCCCTTTTATGATACTTCCTGTAACAACATTGCCCATCATAAAATTGGCTAACCATGGCCAGTTTTTATTCAAACCATTTACTGTTGCAAAATTAGCAATCATACGTGCACGAAGCGGAACACCGTTTGCATCATAATACTGCTGTAAAAATTCAGCCTTTAATTTTGTAACATCCACATTCGACGGACATTCACTTTTACATCCTTTGCAAGACAAACACAAATCCATTACTTCATAAATTTCTTTATGGTCGAATTTATTTTGTTTTCCAGAAGTCGTTAAGAATTCGCGAAGAATATTTGCACGTGCACGTGTGGTATCTTTTTCGTTGCGTGTAGCTTGAAAGCTAGGACACATCGTACCTCCAATAATAGCAGACTTTCTGCAATCGCCTGCACCGTTGCACTGTTCGGCCATACGCACAATACCCAACGATTTTTCAAAGTTGAATGTTGTTTTTATTTCTGGTGTATGTTGACCAGACTCATAACGCAAAGACTCCAACATCGGCGGAGCATTAACAATTTTATTTGGATTAAGAATATCATTCGGATCCCAAACTTTTTTCAGTTCGCAAATCATTTTGTAATTTTTCTCACCAATCATTTTCTTCACAAATGGGGCACGTACACGACCATCGCCATGTTCGCCACTTAATGAACCTCTGTATTTTTTAACAAGATCCGCTACTTCATCTGTAATGGTAAACATCAACTGACGATCCTTTTCTTCTTTCAAGTTCATGACAGGACGCAAGTGCAATTCACCATCGCCAATGTGTGCATAGAATACACACTTGGTATTGTATTTATCTAATATTTTTTGGAAGTCATCGATAAACGCGGGTTGGTCGTTCACGTCAACGGCAGTATCTTCAATACATGCAGCGCCTTTCATATCGCCAGGTATATTTCCCAACAAACCCAAACCTGCTTTACGCAATGCCCAAATTTTATTTATATCTGTTCCCCATAACAATGGAAAGTGGTAGCCATAGCCAGCGGCACGCATATCAACTTCCATTTTACGCGCAAGCTCAATAATTTCATCTTTATCTTCTCTTGCCCATTCAACAATCAACAAGGCTCCTGGATCGCCTTGCACAAACGCTCTGTTCTTCGATTGTTCAATACTACTCTTGGTACATTGTAACACAATATCGTCCAACAATTCTACTGCACCTGGTTTGTATTTCAATGCAATTAAATTGGCACGTGTTGCTTCGGCAATGGTATTTAAGTGAACTGCCACAACACCTTTGGTTATAGGTGGCAAGTCAATTAAATTCAATTTAATTTCGTTTGTAAAAAACAAAGTACCTTCAGAACCTGCAATCAATTTACACATATTGAAATGCTCTTTACCTTTCGTGAACGGAGCACTTTCAAGCAATACATCGATTGCATAACCCGTATTACGGCGATTAATAGTGGGTTTGGGAAACTCTGCACGAATTTCTTCTTGATTCGCTTTGTTTGATAAGGTATCATTTACAAAACGATAAATAGTTCCTTCAAGCGAATCCAATTTCAATTTTGCAGCATACTCTGCTGCATTCAATGATTTGAACGTTACTTCACTGCCATCACTTAAGAAACCATTAATTTCTAATACGTGATCACGTGTGGTGCCATATATAACCGAGTGCGAACCACATGAGTTGTTGCCAACCATACCGCCAACCATACAACGGTTTGAAGTAGAAGTTTCAGGTCCAAAAAATAAATTTAAGGGCTCTAATTTTTTATTCAATTCATCCAAAACAATACCTGGTTGCAAGCGCACCCATTTTTCTTTGGTATTGATTTCATATATGTCCGTGAAATATTTAGAAACATCAACAATAATACCCTTCCCTACAACCTGCCCCGCAAGCGAGGTTCCTGCAGTCCTTGGAATGATTCCAATTTTATATTTGTTTGCAAATGCAATAATTTTCTGAACATCTTCTTTATGTTTTGGACGTGATACCGCAAGTGGCAACTCACGATAAACAGATGCATCTGTTGCATAAAGCGTTCTCATTGTAAGGTCGAAATATAAATCACCTTCAATGTTTTTCTTCAATTCTTCTAATTGTGCAAGCATGGTAATCGATAGAATATATTCTATTAAGTAAGTCTGTAAATATCGCTTTTTTTTAAATCTTATGTTAGGCAAATCTTCAATTTCATGTTGCAATAAAAAATCACCGTGTCATGGTCGATTCATTTACAAAGGCACGCAACAGATATGATGTTTGCACAAACGAATTAAAGGGCTGTTAAATAGTATTTTAAAGCCTCTAAGACTGATTTATTGAAATAAAACATACACATTATTTTCTGCCTCCAGACACAAAAGCAAGCTGCATAAACAGATTATATACGATAAATCAGACAACATAGACTTCATTGGATTGGTTCGTGGTGCCAAGATTAATTGTAAATACGCCTATTTTTAAAACATTTGCATGCGTTTTAAGCAAAAGTATTTCAATTAGTGTAATTCCATTTGTAAAAAAAAGGGCGTATCTTTACTCTATAATTTGAGTTCTACAGCAATGCAATGTGCTCATAATCATTCATAATTAATAGAATAACATTTATGTTAACAATCTCTGAAAACAAAGTCGTACGTCTAACATACGAATTAAGCGAAGACAGCAAAAAAGAAGAAATTATTGAAAAAGTTGATACCGATCAGCCTGCAACCTTTCTATTTGGTGTAGGTGGTTTATTACCTGAATTTGAACAACATTTATTTGGTTTGAAACAAGGTGATTCATTCAAGTTTTCTATCGCATCTGATAATGCATATGGTCCAAATGACCCGAATGCATTGGTAGATATTCCTAAGGAAGCATTTGCAGTTGATGGTAAATTACAAGACGACATGTTGCAAGTTGGCAATATATTGCCAATGAGAGACAACGAAGATAATTTCCTTCAAGGAAGAATTATGGAGTTGAGAGACGACGTTGTTATTATGGACTTTAACCATCCATTAGCAGGTAAAGATCTTTATTTCAAAGGTACAATCATTGATGTACGCGAAGCTACCTCTGAAGAAATCAGCCATGGTCACGTACACGGCGAAGGTGGTCACCATCATTAATATTAATTTTAGAGCCTGTAAAAATTTACAGGCTCTAACTTTTTAGGGTTCAGCCCGTATACTTAGACTACTCATATGGAAACTACGTTCAAAAAAACACTCCTACTGCTTTTTGTTTCAATAAGCACATTTTTTGCTGGCTATGCTCAATTTAGTTTTGGCTTAGGCGCAACCACGGGACTTGGTTATATGCGTTCGTCTCAATTAAAACAAGGCGCTGAAGTTATTGAAGATCAAAACAGCGACATTGTAAATTTAAATTATAAAGTTCGTGCTGCTGCTCAAATAGGATTTCAAGGTGTGATACAATATCGCGTTACGCATCAATTGTGTATAGTTGCTACACCAGGATTCAACCTATATCGTTCAACGTACAACAACATCTTCATTGAAAAGGATCAGCAGAATGCAACCGATTACACGAAACATACCATTAACTCCATTGCAAAATTTAAGAGCACCCAATTAATGTTGCCTCTAATTGCAAAATATTATATTATACCCGACAAAAATTATTTTGCTACTGCAGGCTTTATGTTCTCTTACCATACGGGTATGCGCATTTATTCCGAGGAAGACTCAATCACATCTTTCTACAATGCATCTGGCCTTGCATCTACAAGTGCAAAAGATTACGAATACAATAAAATTAAAGTAGATGGCTTTAAACCCTTTCAAATGCACGTATTGTTTGGCATTGGCACTTCTATCCTAACAGGCTACAGACATAATTTAGATATTGAATTAAACTACGCGGTGCCACTTACCTCTACTCCATACTATACTACTGATGCTACTTACAGTGCAAATGCTTTAACCAATTCTGTATATACACAAAATGGAAAAGCTGCATTTGAATCTGCTTCTGGAAAAAATTTAGATCATTACCGAATGCATCAAATTACATTAACCGTTCGTTATCTTATTTACTCCATTAATAAATAAGCAAACTACTTTTTACTTTGCTTGCTGTGGTAGCCATGGTTGTGTCTTTTCGACCAACCACTTACA
>JAYTLG010000193.1:0-9666 GCA_043729555.1 Cytophaga sp. | reverse complement strand
TTGCCGAGCAAAATATGGTTACCATGGCTGCAAGTTTAGCTTCAGAAGAATTCATCCCTTTTGTTTATAGCATTTCGCCTTTTGTTACATTAAGACCTTACGAACAAATTAGAAACGATGTTTGCCTACATAAACTTCCCGTTAAAATTGTCGGCAACGGTGGCGGTTATGGTTATGGAATAATGGGGAGCACACATCATAACATAGAAGATATTGGTGTTATGCGCATACTGCCCTCAATGCGTGTATATGTGCCCGTTACAAGTCAAGATGTTTTTGATGCCGTAGAACAAATGGTCGAAGATAAAAATCCAAATTACTTAAGACTTAATATGGCTGTGCCTATTGAATCTGCGACTACATTTGCCCCTTGGAGGAAATTTAAATCAGGTACCAAACTAATTGTAATTAGTGTAGGGCCGATAGCGGGTAATTTATATAAACTTCCAACTGAAATCTTAGATCTCATCGAAATTTGGTCGGTAGGAATTCTGCCAATTAGTGAATTGCCGACAGAGTTGATAAGTCGCATTGAGACTGTAAAGAATGTAATCACAATTGAAGAGCACTCTGGTGAATGTGGATTGCAAGAAACAATAGCTTGCCATATTTTGAAAAATATTAAAACATTTATTAATTATAATTCTATTTATGCTAGAGGATATCCTTCAGGAACATATGGGAGCCAATTATTTCATCAGATGGAAAGTAATTTAGCAGGTGAGGGTTTACTTTCAGAGATTATTCATGTATTGCAATAAAAAATATTAAATGTTGAATTTACAATCACGTATACAATCCGAGGTTTTAAAATTAGAAGGACCAATTGTTATTTTTGGTGCTGGAGGTTTTATCGGTGCAAACTTGTTGCGCTTTATTTTAATGTATCGAGATGATGTTTATGGAATTACATCGAAACCTTTTATTCCATGGCGTTTAGATGATTTAGATCATTCAAAAATATTACATTGCAACATCACAAAAAAAAGTGAAATAGAGCGTTTATTCGATACGCACAAATTCAAAACTATTTTTCATTTAGCTGCTTATGGTGCGTATGCAAAACAAGATAATGCAGAATTGATTTATCAAACAAATGTTATTGGTTTATTAAACTTAATAGAGATTTCATCTTTATATAATATTAAGGCTTTTGTTCATGCAGGTAGTAGTAGTGAATATGGTTTGAATAGTAATGCACCCATAGAGAATGCTAGCATGCAACCCAATAGTCACTATGCTGTTTCTAAAGTGTCAGCAGCTAGCATGATACACTATTATGGGGTATTGAAAGATTTTCCAATAGTTAATCTTCGTTATTATTCCATATATGGTCCGTATGAAGAACCTGACCGTTTGATTCCTCAGCTGATTGCGAAAGGGATGAAAGGTGAATATCCACCATTAGTACAGCCGGATATCAGTCGTGATTTTGTATATGTTGATGATGCTGTTTTAGCAACGATTTTATCTGCAAATGCAGATTTTGAAATCATAAAAGGAAAATCTCTGAATATTGCCAGCAATAAAAAAACAACCATTCGTGATATTGCTTCAACTATAAAAGAAATATTTAAACTGAATAATGAACCTGTTTGGGGAGATTTCCCAAACCGCAAATGGGATTTGAAAAATTGGTTTGGTAACGCATCTCTTGCTCAACAAATATTAGGCTGGGAAAGTCAAACAACAATTTCAGAAGGCTTAACACAAACCTATAACTGGCAAAAGAATTGGTCAATGCCGTTATACGAAAAGAAAATTATTCAGGACAAAATCAGACATAAATTAACAGCTGTTATTGCTTGTTATAAGGATGCACAAGCTATTCCAATTATGTATGAGCGATTGTCGGCTGTTTTCAAAAAAATCAATGTCGATTACGAAATCATATTTGTAAATGATGGTAGTCCAGATAATACCAATGAAGTTTTATTGCCATTAGTTCAACTTGATGATCATGTTATTGCAATTGAACATTCCAGAAATTTTGGTTCGCAAAGTGCATTCCTTTCAGGTATGGATATTTCTACCGGAGATGGGGTTATATTATTGGATGGCGACTTACAAGATCCACCTGAATTGATTGAACAGTTTTATGGAAAGTTTGTAGAGGGATATGATGTCGTTTATGGACGAAGAGTTGCTCGCGAGGGTAATCAAAAATTGGTATTCTTTTATAGATTATTTTATCGTTTATTTCAGCGATTGGCATTTGTGCAAATTCCGCTTGATGCAGGTGATTTCTCATTGATGAGCAAAAAGGTTGTTCAAGAGTTGGTTAAAATGCCTGAAACGGATCAGTTTATGAGAGGGTTGAGAGCTTGGGTTGGATTTAAACAAATTGGTGTAGATTATATTCGTCCTGAACGTATGTTTGGCGTTACAACCAATAACTGGAGAAAAAATTTGGCCTGGGCACGAAAAGCAATTTTCAGCTTTAGTTACGTACCTCTTGAGTTAATGACTTATATGGGTTGGATACTGACTGGTTTTTCATTCCTTGCTATTGTTGCGCAAATAATTATGTATTTTGTTTTTCCTGGAAATCCGCATGGCATCACAACCATCATCGTATTGATCTTATTTTTCGGCGGCATTCAAATGTTAGGGATTTCAATTATTGGTGAATACCAAGGCAAAATTATAGAAGAAACTAAGAAAAGACCTAAATTCATTCGTAAAAATATTTACAGAAAAACAGCGTAAGTTACATGGCTAGTATTATTGATGATAGAGGATATAACCAAGGTTTTGAATTAACCAATTCAACTCAAATTCGCATGAAACGCCGTGCAGATTGGATGATTGAGAAGATGGATTTAAGTCAGCCAAGGTCAATTCTTGAAATTGGCTGTGGCACAGGTGAAGTATCGCATTGGATTGCTTTAGATACGGGCCATAAAGTATTGGGTACAGATTTATGTGTCCCATTTATTGAGGATGCTGCAGTAAAATATAAACTTCCTAATTTGACTTACGATGTATTAGATTTTAATCACATTGAACAATTTAGAAAAGAGAAATTTGATTACATTATTGGTAACGGAATTTTACATCATTTATATTATTCACTGGATTCGGCATTGATTAACTTGAAAAAATTATTGAAGCCAGGCGGCTCGATAATTTTTATCGAACCTAATATTTTCAATCCTTATTGTGCACTTATTTTTAAGATCCCATATCTAAGAAAAAAGGCAAATTTAGAACCGGATGAAATGGCTTTTTCTGCATCGTTTATTAACAAAAAACTTTTAGCGACAGAGTTCAAAACCACAAAAATTCGTTACGTAGATTTTTTATTACCTGGGATACCAGATTTTTTAATCAAACCTTCCATATTTATGGGTAATATTATTGAACGAGTTCCCATAGTGAATAAAATATCACAATCCATTTTTATTGAAGCGAGCTAAATAATTTTGGGTGTGTTATTGCAATAAATACTTTTTAGTATCTTGCATCTATGGGAATAAAGTCTTGGTTAAGTAAGCCACTTGCCAGTTGGGTTGTAAAAAAACAAAACAAATGGAGTGCAGCTCCGATTGAAACGCAACAACGTGTTTTTAAAGAAATCCTTCGTCGTGCCGCTCATACGCAATTTGGTAAGGATCACGACTTCCAAAAGATTCAAACACACGCAGCATATGCAGCGCAGGTGCCCATTCGTGAATACGAAGGTTTTACAAGTTACATCGAAGCCATAAAAAATGGAACCAAAGATGTATTGTGGCCGGGCTTGCCCATTTATTTCGCCAAAACATCGGGCACTACATCTGGCGTTAAATATATTCCCATAACCAAAGATTCCATACCTCATCACATCAACGGCGCCAAAGACGCTCTGTTGAATTACATACATGCAACAGGCAAGTCTGATTTTTTAGATAAAAAAATGATTTTCTTATCGGGTAGTCCTGTGATGGAAAAGAAAAAAGGTGTCTATATCGGTCGCTTGTCGGGTATTGTCAATCATCATGTACCTGCGTATTTAAGAGGCAATCAATTGCCTAGTTTTGAAACCAATTGTATAGAAGATTGGGAACAAAAACTCGATAAAATTGTTGAAGAAACAAGCAATCAAGATATGTCGTTGATAAGCGGCATACCACCTTGGGTGCAAATGTATTTTAATCGCTTGGAGCAACGATACAATAAAAAAATCAAAGATATTTTTCCATCCTTTTCGTTGCTTGTGTATGGTGGGGTTAATTTTACGCCCTATCAAAAAAAGTTAATGTCAAGTATTGGAAAAGAAATCGATACCGTTGAAACCTATCCTGCATCTGAAGGCTTTATCGCATTTCAAGACCAGCCCAATCAAGCAGGCTTGTTGTTGTTGTTGAACAGCGGTATTTTCTATGAATTTGTTCCCGTTGAAGAATATGGCACTACATCACCTACACGTTTAACTATAGGCGAGGTGCAGCTTGGTATAAATTATGCACTAATCATGTCGACCAATGCGGGCTTGTTTGGATATTCAATTGGCGACACGGTAAAATTTGTTTCGACAGCTCCCTATCGTATTGTGGTTACAGGCAGAGTAAAACATTTTATCTCTGCATTTGGAGAGCATGTGATTGGCGAAGAGGTAGAACAATCGTTAAAAAGCGTTTTGTTGAAACATCCCGAAGCGGCAATTACTGAGTTTACCGTAGCGCCTCAGGTGACGCCTACTGAAGGATTGCCTTACCATGAATGGTTTATTGAATTTATCTCGCAACCTACAAATATGTGCGCATTCGCACACGATTTAGATCAAGAAATGGTGCAGCGAAATATTTATTATAAAGATTTAATCGTTGGAAACATCTTACAGCATTTGGTAATTACTGAAGTTTCGGAAGGTGGTTTTATACATGGCATGAAAAAAATGGGTAAGTTGGGTGGACAAAATAAATCACCGCGCTTGTCAAACGATCGAACATTTGTGACAGCAATGTTGCAGGACTAAAATTAAAAATGAAAGACCCCAATAAAAAATACATTGCGATTTTAGGCTCAACCGGTTCTATAGGTACGCAAGCATTAGATGTCATTCGTGCAAACAAAGATCGTTTTGTTGTAGAAGTATTGACGGCAGAAAACAATGCAAACTTATTGATTCAACAAGCGGCGGAGTTTAAGCCTAATGTTGTAGTAATCGGTAATGACTTGTTGTACGATACCGTTAAATCAGCGCTTGAGCCATTACACATAAAAGTATACTGCGGTGCCAAGGCATTAACTTCTGTTGTTGAAATGGAAGATATAGACATTGTACTTACCGCCTTGGTCGGCTATGCAGGCTTGCTACCAACCATTCATGCAATCAAAGCCGGCAAACACATTGCCTTAGCAAACAAGGAAACATTGGTGGTTGCGGGCGACATCGTTACGGCATTAGCGCGCAAACATCAGGTTGCCATCTTGCCCGTAGATTCGGAGCATTCCGCAATTTTTCAATGCTTGCCAGGCGAAAGCATGAATGCGATTGAAAAAATAATATTAACTGCTTCGGGTGGTCCGTTTAGAGGGATGAAACGCAGCGCTTTAGAAAAGGTAACAAAAGCACAAGCATTAAAACACCCCAATTGGTCGATGGGGGCGAAGATTACAATTGACTCTGCTTCCTTGATGAATAAAGGCTTAGAAGTCATTGAAGCCAAATGGTTGTTTGGTTTACATGCCGATCAAATTGATGTTGTGGTGCATCCGCAATCCATCATTCATTCGATGGTGCAATTTGAAGATGGTTCATTGAAGGCGCAAATGGGCTTACCCGACATGAAGCTTCCGATACAGTATGCCTTAGCTTTTCCGGAACGTTTAAAATCGGATTATCCGCGTTTTAGCTTTATGGACTATGCAGCATTTACATTTGAACAGCCAGATATTGAAACCTTTCAAAATTTGGGATTGGCGTATGAAGCTTTGAAAAAAGGTGGGAATATGCCTTGTATTTTAAATGCTGCAAATGAGATTGCTGTGGAGAAATTCTTGAAGGAAGAGGTGGCATTTTTAGAAATGCCTGACATGATTGCTGAATGTATGGCAAAAGTACCGTATATTGCTATACCGACCTTGGAGGATTACATACAAACAGATTGTGATACACGTGCATTGGCACATTCAATTTCGAATTTGAAAATTAAATAAGTACAAAGAATTAGTTTATAAATAGATGGAAATTTTGATTATGGCAATCCAATTAATTTTGGGATTGTCAATTTTAGTAGGAGTACACGAATTAGGTCACATGCTTTCAGCCAAGTTTTTTGGCATGCGGGTTGAAAAATTTTCAATTGGTTTCCCTCCAAAGTTGTTTGGTTTTAAAAAGGGCGAGACTGAATATTCTATCGGCGCAATACCATTGGGTGGTTTTGTGAAAATATCGGGTATGGTAGATGAATCGATGGATACCGAATCCTTAAAAGCAGAACCTCAACCATGGGAATTTAGATCGAAACCAGCTTGGCAACGTTTGATTGTAATGTTGGGCGGTATAATTGTAAATGTACTGGTTGCCTTCATAATTAGCATTGGCTTATTGTGGATTGTTGGTGAAGAATATATTGGTACCGAAGAACTTAACAAACATGGAATTGTTGCACAACCGATTGCTCAAGGAATAGGCTTAGAAACAGGCGATAAAATTATTGGCGTGAATGGACGAACAATAACAGATTTGTCTGAAGTTTTTGAAGCCTTATTGAATGAAAAAAGTTCGATTACAATTAATAGAAATGGGGAAGAAAAAAATATCACTGTTCCAAGTGATTTGTTAGATAAGTTGTCAGATAAGGAAGCTACTGGTTTTATCGCACCCTTTATGCCCTATAAAGTTAAAAGCGTTATTAAAGGCGGTAATGCTGAAAAGGGAGGAGTAAAGGATGGTGATTCAATCATCTCAATTAATACTGTTTCAGTTCCTTTTTTTCATTTATTAACAGAACAACTTCAAGCGAATAAGAATAAAAGAGTTGATGTTGTGCTAGTTCGGGGTCAGCAAGAAATTAAAATTAATGCATTGATAGATTCAGCAGGTAGAATGGGCTTTGAACCTAAAATGCTTTTTAAAACATCTACTCGTCACTTTACCTTAATGGAATCGATACCGATGGGTATTAATAGTTCCATTAAAGTTATAACAGATCAGTTCAAAGCTTTCGCAAAAATATTTAGAGGGGAATTAAAAGCGTCAAATTCTGTCGGTAGTTTTTTGTCTATTGGCAAGGCCTATGGCGGCAAATGGGATTGGGTACGCTTCTGGTCGTTGACGGCAACGTTATCTATGGTATTGGCGTTTATGAATTTGCTACCGATTCCAGCATTGGATGGTGGTCATGTTGTGTTCTTATTGTATGAAATAATTTCTGGCAAAAAGCCTTCAGATAAATTTCTTGAAAATGCTCAAAAAGTAGGGATGGTAATTTTATTATCTCTTATGTTATTTGCAATTTCAAACGACGTAATTAGAAACTTGTTTTAATTAACTGTATTACTATGATGATGAAAAAGGTTATTCTTCCAATTGTATTTCTATGTGTGACATTAATGAGTTATGCAGGTATCCAAGATTCAATTGGTGTAACAAAAATCAATGAGAAGTTATATACGCAATATATGATTTCACCAGGTGAAACGATATATGGTATATCGACCAAATACGGGATTTCATTGACGGATTTGTTTGAGATAAATCCTGAAATGGAAAGTGGTTTAAAAGTAGGGCAGGTAATCAACATACCTTACAACCCTTCTGCAATGGCGAAACCAAAACCTGCTGCAACAAAACCGGGTGCTCAAGTATATAAAGTACAACCGGGCGATACGTATTATGGCATTGCTAAAAAATACAATACCTCTGTAGAGGAATTGCTTAAGATGAATAATATGGATTTGAAAGCAGGTCAAGAAATTGTTGTCGGATACGACAATACGGCGACAACTACAACTCCAACGAAGCCAACTACTCCAGCTACAACTACTGCAAAGCCAACAACGCCTGCAACTAATACAACACCTACACCTGTTGCCCCCAAGACACCTGCAGTTGTAGTAATTGCAACTGAACCTGTAACTACAAATGCACCTACTGTTGAAGATCAACCTGTATTGTCGAGTGTTGCAAATTTTGCACCACCATTTAATGATATAGGAACTCCTTATACCTATGATTCGACGCGTAAGCAAGTTCTTGTTGTGCCTTTTGATCCATATCTGTATTTCTCTGATGCGGACGATGAAATTGCAGCGAAGTCTAACATGCAACGTACCAAAGTAAGAGAAGTATTTAGACGCCGTTTAAATACCTTGTTGATGGCTCCAGGATATGAAACGATACATTTGTTGGGTGGTAAAAATAATGATACACTTACCGATTTGAATAAAATTTATTCATCTGTAAGTTATGGTTATCAAGTAGCGCTTAATAATCCAAATTCAATAGAAGCACAGCAAGCACAATCTTCAGCGGCAGCAACTACGAGTAAAAAAGGCGGAAATAATTGGGTTAAAAATTCAGTTGGAGCCATTACAGGAAGCAACAATGATCCTACATCGCAATATTCAACTCCTGAAGATAATGGGAAGTATTTTGGTGTGTCTGTTCGTAATCCAGACTTCTTTAAATATTTTGATGAGAAGTATAGTATTGACTATTATATCTTCATTACGCAATTTGAAGTGAAAACGAATTATCAAAATTGTTTGGATCGTGCGGCATTAAATTACGAACGTACATTTACGGTACATTATTCAATCTTTGATAAAACAGGAAAACAAATTGCTGGCGATAAATTTAAAGTCCGTTACAATTCAAACAATTGCTACGTATATCAAATCGTAAGTGATAACGTTCCTAAGATGGCACAAAAAATATTGAATCAGTTGCCTCCACCCACAGCTAAATAATTCTAAGTTTAATCACATAAAAAAATGCCCGAGAACATCTCGGGCATTTTTTTATGTGTGTTCGAATTAATTTCCCTAAACCTACGAGTTTTTGCAACAATCACATTGCTCAATCGAATTGTAGGTGCACTTTCTAAGAGAACCTCGTAGGTTTTTCTTAGAAAGAACTTGGAATGATTTTGTATTCAAATTACTTTATTTGAACCAATGAAGTTTTGCTATAATCACATTGACACTATACACTCACTTCGAATCTCAGTCTTTAAGCTTGAAATATTAAATCCCAGGATATTTGAACAAACGAGATATGGATTAGAAGTGTAATCTTTCTTCAAACTTAGGCCCTTTAAACAAATCGGGTCCAGTTAAAATAACCAGACCCGATTTGTTTAAAGATAATGCTTGTGTTACTCTTCAATAATTTCTTCTTCGATAACCTCTTCTTCAACTACAGGTTTAACCGCAGGAGCAGCGCCTCGAATCAATTCAAACTCAACCCTGCGGTTGATTTTCTTATCCGCCTCGGATGCTTCTGGCTGTATGATTGGCTTCTGACTACCATAACCTACAGCATCAATGCGAGCTTCGTCTATAGCACCTTTTTCAATAATATACACTTTAATTGCATCGGCACGCGCTTGTGACAATGTTAGATTTGCTGCTGGGTCACCGCTGCCATCTGTATGGCCAGAAATGACTAAGGTGATTTGTGGGTGATCCACTAAGAAGTCTACAACTTTATTCAAATCTATTTCCATTTCTGGC
>JAYTLG010000192.1:0-2638 GCA_043729555.1 Cytophaga sp. | reverse complement strand
CTGTAGCTAGAAGACTTCACAAGCGACAACATACGTTTAAAATCACTGTTGCTTTCATCTCCTGCTGCATTAAAATCAAACGTTTTAGCACTCACACCTTTTGCGTAAGGCAATAATTCTTCTACTCCTTTGTATTTATCATACCACTCCACACATGGCGATTCCCACAAATCCCCTTTTTCCCTGTGCACGCAAAAATTTGCAAAGTCGACCATGGTACCGCAATTTTTCATATTCACTTCTTTAACTACACGCGCCAACATGGCTGCGTTGGAAGACCAAGTACCATGATTTTCTGCCAATACCGACATGTTTATTTTAGCCGCATAGCTTGCCAATTTTGTTAAACTTTCGATAGAGGCTGCATGCCATTCTTCCGCATTTGAGTCGCCATGAAGATTTACACGTATAGCATGGCCGCCTAGATATTTTGATGCATCGATCCACTTATAATGTTTTTCAACTGCTTGTTCGCGTTCTGCTTTATTTTTACCGGCTAAGAATCCTTCTTGATCCACCATAATCAATACACTCTGCACGCCATTATCCGTGCAGCGTTGCTTTAATTGATTCAAGTAAACCATATCAGACGCTTTATCTTTAAAAAACTGATTTACATATTCGACTGCATCAATACCATATGTTTTTTTCGCAATAACTGGAAAGTCGAGATTTGAAATTTTGCCCGAAAATAAATCTTTATGCAAAGACCATTCTGCTAAAGATATTTTAAAATCGAATTTCTTCTGCTCTTCTGCGAATAAAGAAAAGGAAGGAAGAAGTGTAAAACCAGCAGCAGCAAGAGCTGTGTGCTTAATAAAATTGCGGCGTGTATTATTTTCCATTCTAATTATTCGAAATTTAAAACCTTAAATGTAATTATCGTTTAAAATACAATGCGATACAATATAAAGATTGATTGGTGTACGTATTTGAAACAGAAAACCCGTAGTTAAATAATAGCCTAAAATCCCCAACGTGATTAATAACATCAAAATAACCACCCAAGGAAACTTGCTTAAACGTATTCGCCATCAACAATACACCCATATTTTTTCGATACGAAATCTTATTGTCTAAGGTAAACATGCTTGTATCTGAATTCAACAGTGCCTTTACACCGACCTCCCATTCAATAAGAGGACTTACATTTATTTTTTTTGAAAGATATGTTTCAACATATCTATTCAAATAAAATTCATAATTGATAGGTCTTAATTTTGCGGCAGGAATTTGATTTAATGCCAATGCAAACTCCCATGTTTTTGATTTGAAGGTAGTAGATAAGGATGCATCCCAATTCCAAGCGCTACCACCTACCGATGACGCACTCGAACCAAATACAATGTTGACGGCACCAACTTGTGCCGCAGATGTCCAAGTTAAATTGTCATTAATATGTATTGTGTAACCATACATTAAAAAGACTTTCGTTTTTGAATACAGAGAAGTCTCTTGTTCTGAATAAACTTTCATGCCAAACATATGCCCTTGTTTGGATTTTAAGATGCCATCTACATATATGTTCCGTATGTCTGAAAAAATGCCTATTTTGTTTTGATATTGCAGGGTTATTAAACTACGATCAACATCGTAAGAAGAAGCCATAAACTGACCTTTATTCATCAAAAAATGGCGTGGTTGGGGATTTAATATGAAATTATTAAAATTATTTTGACCGTAAAGTAAACCTGAAGCTGTGCAAACACCCAGCAAAAGGATTAATTTAACCCAAAATCGAATAAATTTAAAAATTTTGTTCACCTATTGAATGAGTAATAGTCTTCAAGTTAAAGAGAAATACAATTAAAGAGCAAGAAATCATATCGTATTTGAATAATGGCCAAGAAAGAAAGGCCATTGATTTGCTCTATAAAAAGGTATTGCCCTCCATAACCCAGTATATTCGCAAGAATAGTGGAAATAAAGAGCAAGCTGAAGATATATTTCACGATGCAATTATTAAGTTGATTGTCAAAATTCGAAATAACGAATTACCGATTGAAACGGATATTAATGCCTATTTGTTTACAATGGCCAAAAATATGTGGATCATCAAAGCAAAAAGAGATCAAAAAATACAATATGTGGATGAATTAAAAGATTCTACCCTTTATTCAAATACACAAGAAGACTCTAATTATAGTCAGAATGAAAAAAGTGTCGCAATGGAATCGGTACTCATAAGTATTGGAGAGAAATGTAAAGAATTGCTTACACTGACGTATTACATGAATTTCTCTTTAAAAGAGGCAGCACTAAAATTGGGAATTTCGAACGAAGAAGTTGCAAAAACAAATCAATATAGATGCAAAAAAAAGATGTTTGAAGTAATTAAAAACAATCCTGCATTTAAAGAATTAATGACAAACTAATGAATCTTGAAGAAGCACGATATCAAGAAATAGAAGACTATTTAAAAGGTAGACTTTCTTCGGAAGCACAAACTGCTTTCGAAGGGAAAATATCTGCGGATAGTGGCTTGGCAGAGGATGTAGCCGTACAACGCGTGGCCTTAAAATCACTGGAGTTGGCATACATGCAAACCATGAGTGAATTAGTGCGTGAACGTGTAGACAAAAATACTGTTGCTAAAAAATATTGGATTGGTGGCGGTGGTGCAATCCTATTGACGACT
>JAYTLG010000191.1:0-6776 GCA_043729555.1 Cytophaga sp. | reverse complement strand
TTTATCGCTACACAATAGATATGATAAGGCTTGAGACACTTTTTAAGGGACGACTAAATAAGCGGAAACAATTCTGTTCAATTCTAAAATATGCTGATGCGAAAGATAATTTTTAGCAACCACAACATCACTTTTTATTATTTTACCATCAGGTGCAGCTTTCCATGTTTTCAAGCCCATAAATAATTTGGCAGCATCCGCTTCTGTATAAATAATTTCAGCGGCAGTTTTTCCCGAAATTGCCCAATGTAACTTGTTTTGTACAAGAGCAAAAAATTCTTTTGTTTGAATACTGCTCTTATCATAATCTGTACTTAGTGCATATAAATCTGTTATTTTTTGATAAAACCTGCGTTCGCTAGCTCGTATTTCACGAATACGTTCCAGCAATTCATCAAAATAATCCTGCCCAAATGCTTTACCTTGCTTCAATCGTTCATCGTCAAGCACAAAACCTTTTATAATAAAATCGTTAAGTGTTTGTGTAGCCCATTTTCTAAATTGAGTAGCCTGCGCAGAATTTACACGATATCCTACAGCCAATACAGCATCCAGACGATAAAAAGTGGTTTCATATATTTTATTGTCAGACGCAGTTGTTTCCATTTTGGAAATAACTGAAATAACTTCAAGTTCGCCTGTTTCAAAAATATTTTTTAAATGTTTACTTATAGCAGGCACTTTTACAGCGAACAATTCTGCCATAGCTTTTTGAGTAAGCCAAAAATTGCCCTTATTAAAAGTTACTTCAACGTTTACGCGTTCAGCATCCGCATTGTATAGTAGTATTTGTTTCGGATTCATATAACTAGATAGCAAATATTTTTGTGCTTACCAATAATTATTTATCCCAGCATGAGCTTGCATAATCTCAGCTTGGCTTTTTTCGGAAGATACCTTGGGCAAGAAAAAAAGTGGAGGATTTGTATTTGAGAATGGTGAAATAAGTGTTGCCTAAACCTTACGCCTTCAGCTCTTCCAATGCCAACCACGCCATCAAGCCAGTACCTGTTTGCAATGCGGCTTCATCAATGTTGAAGGTTGGTGTGTGTACGCCTGAAGTAATTCCTTTTGCTTCGTTGCGAATTCCTAAACGATAAAAACATGCGTCAATTTTTTGCGAATAATACGCAAAATCTTCTGCCGCCATCCACAAGTCTAAATCGACTACATTCTCTTCGCCTAAAAAATCTACTGCCGCTGCACGCATACGTTTCGCTAAGGCAGGTGCGTTTTTCAAAAACGGGTATCCATCCTTTATATCAATTTCGCAAACAGCGCCCATAGACTCCGCAATGCCCATTGCCATTTTACGAATGCGTTGCTTTGCATCTGCACGCCACTCTTCGTTTAATGTACGGAATGTGCCTTCAATTTGCACTTCATCCGGAATAACATTGGTAGCACCCATTCCTACGATCTTGCCAAACGACAACACAGCAGGAATACGCGGATCGCAATTTCTGCTGATCACTTGTTGCAATGCAACAATGATGTGCGATGCGATTAAAATTGGATCAATATTTTTATCTGGCATGGCAGCATGCCCACCCTTGCCTTTAATTGTCATGTGTATCTCATCGGCACTCGCCATGTACATACCTTCTCTAAAGCCTACTTTACCTGCAGGAATTAAATTCATTACATGTTGTCCAATGATGTTATGCGGTGCCGGATTTTCTAATACACCTTCTGCAATCATTAAAGATGCGCCGCCTGGAAACTTCTCTTCTCCTGGCTGAAAAATTAATTTTACTGTTCCTTCAAACTGATCTGTAACTTGACTTAAGATTTTCGCGGTACCTAGTAATGATGATGTATGTACATCGTGACCACAAGCATGCATCACACCACTATTTTTAGATTTATACGGAACGTCATTTTTCTCTTCAATTGGTAACGCGTCCATATCTGCACGCAATGCAATTACTTTCAAGCTTGGATTCTTACCTTCAATCAATGCAACAACACCTGTGCCCGCAATGCCAGTTTCGTGTTTTACACCAAATGATGTAAGCTGCTCCGAAATATATTTCGCTGTGTTATATTCTTCAAACGACAATTCCGGATTTGCATGAATGTGTTGTCTGTAGCCGATTACGTCTGCAGATATACTTCCGGCCAATTGCTGTATGCGTTGTTTTAATTCCATGGTTATCGCAGCAAATTTATTTGGTCAGGAACAATCATGGCATTCGGAAAATTCTTTTTCAAATCATTTAAAATATAATTGGCTTCTACTCGATTTGTAAAGTCTCCTACTTTCACTCTAAAGCTTGGTTGTTTGTATTGTGTATATACATTCAAGTCGGAATCGAACGAATAAACTAACTGCTTTACCTTTTGAGATTCATCACTGCTTGAACCTGTGTAAATTAAAATGCGAAACCCTTGAACAGTTGTGGACTTTTTATTTAATTCGGAAATTGAATCTGCGCGCGCATTTACAATTTTAGAAACATCATTTGGAAAGGTAAGCGGACCCGTAATTTTAGGGGTGGTAGTTTTATTTCCGGTAAGTGTATCTGGATTGATAAAAATAGGGCGCACCACACTTAAGTCTTCATAATATTCATCTTTCTCTGCTTTGTGCTTCTGCGACATTGCTGCGCAAGAGCTTAACACAATGAGACTCACAATCGAAATAAATGTTCGTACATTTTTCATAATCCCTATTCTAAATATCAACGTACTATTCTTCTATCAAGACACACTTGCTATTCAACAAGTCATCTTCAACAGCCTTGTATTTTATATCACGTTTTACACTTCCATCTAAATATTGCACCGAAACTTTGTCGTTTCTGTTCGCCACTTTTTGAGAGCGTACAGGCTCAAGCTTTGGCGCATCTTCAGACGCTTCAGCTTGTGCGTTAGCGCCACCACCAAAGGCAGAACCAGCTTCGTCTTTTGTTTCTTTATATTTGGGTTGTTGAGCAGGCTGTTGCTTCAGCTCTCTTACAGGAATCGTATCTTGCTTCGGTATATCTGCTTTAAATAAGAAGGATACAATGTCCACGTTAACCGTATACACAAATTTCTTAAACAATTCAAACCCTTCAAACTTGTAAATCAATAATGGATCTTTTTGTTCGTAAGCCGCATTTTGAACAGACTGTTTCAACTCATCCATTTCACGCAAATGGTCTTTCCAATGCATGTCAATAACTGCAAGTGTTATGTAACGTTCTATAGATTGCTCCAACGTTTGAGAGTCCTTTTGTGCTAACTCTTTTAACGGTGCAATAATATTAATACTGCGTTTGCCATCTGTAAATGGAATTACAATATTTTCAATTGTTTCTCCGCGCGTTAATTGCAAATCACTAAACGTTGAAAACGTCTTCTCTTTTACGAAAGCAATTTTCTGTTCGTAATGTGCTAATACTTCTGCATATAATGATTTTACGACTGCATCTGCTGGTTGTTTTGAAAACTCAGCTTCGGTAACATCTGGTATCACACCAAACACCGTCATTGCACGCAATTTTAAATTGTCGTAATTCTTTGTTGCATGTGAGCCATAAACCATGTCTTCACATAAATCGAACATCATGTTTAAGATATCCAATTTCAATCGTTCGCCATACAATGCATTTTTTCTACGCTTGTAAATAACGACCCGTTGCGAATTCATTACGTTATCATATTCAAGCAAACGCTTACGTTGACCAAAGTTGTTTTCTTCAACTTTTTTCTGAGCACGTTCAATTGAATTTGAAATCATTGAATGTTGAATCACTTCGCCTTCTTTATAGCCCATACGGTCCATAAATTTCGCAATACGATCCGATCCAAATAAACGCATTAAGTTATCTTCCAAACTCACAAAAAACTGTGACGAACCCGGGTCGCCTTGACGACCCGCACGACCACGTAACTGTCTATCAACACGTCTTGACTCATGACGCTCTGTACCTATGATAGCAAGGCCACCTGAAGCTTTAGACTCTGCTGTTAATTTAATATCGGTACCACGACCGGCCATGTTTGTTGCAATCGTTACCGTACCTGGCTTGCCAGCTTCGGCTACAACATCTGCTTCCTTCGCATGCAGTTTCGCATTCAATACTTGATGCTTGATGTTGCGCATCTTAAGCATTCTGCTTAGTAATTCTGAAATATCTACCGAAGTAGTACCCACCAATACTGGCCGGCCTTTCTGCGTTAGTTCAACAATCTCGTCTGCTACCGCGTTGTATTTTTCACGCGTCGTTTTATAAACTTTATCTTGCTCATCTAAACGTGCGATTGAACGGTTTGTAGGAACTACAACTACATCCAAAGTATATATTTGATGAAATTCTGCTTCTTCTGTTTCGGCTGTACCAGTCATGCCCGAAAGCTTGTGGTACATTCTGAAATAATTTTGTAATGTAATGGTAGCGTAAGTTTGTGTTGCTTCTTCTACACGAACATTTTCTTTAGCTTCAAGTGCTTGGTGCAATCCATCTGAGTAACGACGACCATCCATGATACGACCTGTTTGCTCATCCACAATTTTAACCTTCCCATCCATGATTACATAATCCGTATCTTTTTCAAATAAAGTATATGCTTTCAATAATTGCTGAAGTGTGTGAATGCGTTCCTGCTTGATTGAATAATCGCTCAATAACTGTTCCGTTTGCTCCATGCGCTCCTGGTCCGTTATTGTCTTATCTTTTTCAATCTTCGCTAATTCAGAACCGATATCAGGCAATACAAACAAGGTAGGGTCTTCTTGTTCACCTGTAATAAAGTCTACGCCCTTTTCTGTAAAATCTACTTGATTGTGTTTTTCATCAATCACAAAAAACAAAGGAGCGTCTGCTTCTGGCATACGCTTATTGTTTTCTGCCATGTATTCATTTTCTGCTTTTTGTAAAATAGTTTTTACACCCGTTTCGCTCAACTGCTTAATCAATGGCTTGTAGCCTGGGTAAGCGCGGTATGCTCTTAACAATTCCAAACCAGCTTCTTTCTCTTTTCCAGCAGCGATGTATTTTTTTGCTTCAACTAAAAATCCGTTGATTAATTTCTTTTGCTCATCCAAGACACGCTGAATACGTGGCTTCAATTCTGCAAACTCGTGTTGGTCGCCTTTTGGAACTGGACCAGAAATAATCAATGGTGTACGCGCTTCATCAATTAATACTGAATCGACCTCATCAATCATTGCGTAATGATGACCGCGTTGTACTAAATCATCTTTATCCGTAGCCATGTTATCGCGTAGATAATCAAAGCCGAATTCATTATTTGTTCCGTAAGTAATATCTGCACGATACGCTTTTTTACGCGCATCCGAATTTGGTTGATACTTGTCGATACAATCAACCGTCATGCCATGAAATTCAAATAACGGCGCCATCCACTCGCTATCTCGTTTAGCTAAGTAATCATTCACTGTTACAATGTGTACGCCTCTGCGCGCTAATGCATTCAAGTATGCAGGTAAAGTTGCAACCAAAGTCTTACCTTCACCTGTACCCATTTCGGAAATTTTTCCGCTATGCAATACCATGCCACCAATCAACTGCACGTCGAAGTGCATCATCTCCCACGACACTTCCGTGCCTGCAGCTAGCCATTTGCTACTCCACTCTGCAGTATTGCCAATGATTGTAACATTGGTTTTTTTAGAAGCAATGTCAATATCCATCGGAGTTGCCTTAACAGAAAGCGTACCCCGTTCTTTCCATCTGCGTGCAGTTTCTTTAACTACCGCAAATGCTTTTGGCAAAACCTTTTCTAAAACTTTTTCTAATTCTTTATTTCGATCTAATTCAAGTTTGTCAATTTCTTGAAAAACAACCTCCTTTTCATCAATAGATAAATCTGGGTTGGCAGCAACTTTGTCGTGCAAATCTTTTATTTGCTGGTCGATCGAACTTAAGTCCGTGTCGATTGTGCCTTTTATTTTTTCAGTTTGCCCTCTTAGTTCATCATCTGTTAAAGATGACATTCTTCTGAATTCGTCATTAATCAGTTCTACAACTGGCTGCATTTTTTTAATATCACGACCAGATTTTGTTCCGAACAATTTTGTTAAAATACCTAACATGTTATTTATGAATACTTAATATTGAATATCTTTTCTAATGCTACTAATAAACGGTTAAATGAATCCGTAGCGTGTTTAAATGTACAAATTAATCTTGATTTTAGCCCTAAAAACGAACGCCTATTTGCCCTTCAAAGACACGTTTTGCAGGGCCAATCAAGTAAATATTGGAATACGTATTTTCTCCAGATTTTGAAAAGGATACTTGGAGATTTCCGCCCAATGTTTTTATTGCAACAGGAACCGAAGCTCCTAGTTTATATGCTGCAATTGCCGCGGCCGTCACGCCGGTTCCACAAGAATAGGTTTCATCTTCAACACCGCGCTCATAGGTGCGTACAAATAAAATATTGTCTTGCATTTCCATAAAATTCACATTTGTACCTCCCGGCGCAAATGCATTGCTGTATCTGATTTTTTTACCCGCTTCAATAATTGGAAAGTCTTCGATTTTTGAAACTTGTTTTACATAGTGTGGAGAACCCGTATTTAGGAAAAATGTTTCTTCACCTAAATCATTCACACTATTTACATCAATCATATGTAGATGTACCAAACCATCTTTTACTTGTGCGTCGTGAGGCCCATCAACCGCTAAGAAGCGAGTTGTAGTCCCAATCACACCTAAGTCGTATGCAAACTGAACAATACATCTACCACCATTGCCACACATGGTACTTTCGTTGCCATCCGCATTGTAGTAAACCATTTCAAAATCGTAGCCTTCTTT
>JAYTLG010000190.1:0-4715 GCA_043729555.1 Cytophaga sp. | reverse complement strand
CGTCTTATAAATGGTTTAATGGAACAACACAAGTTGGAACGACTGCTACCTACACAGCAATTGCTACTGGTGCATACACCGTAAAAGTAACAAATGCTGCGGGCTGCAAAGCAACTTCGGCTGCTAAAGTAATTACGGTAACAACTGCTATCACGTGGTATGCAGATGCGGATAACGATGGAAAAGGAAATCCGAACGTTACATTATTATCCTGCACCAAACCCGCAGGATATGTTGCCGTGGCAGGCGATGCTTGTCCGACGGATGCAAACAAATTTGCACCGGGCAATTGCGGGTGTAACATCACAGAAAATAGCTGCATCGATTGTGCGGGTGTAGCAAATGGAACTGCAATCATTGATGCCTGTGCAAAATGTGCGGGTGGCACAACGGGTATAGTAATCGTTAGGGATCCAAACAGATGTACAGCAACAAGTATAATAGGCGTAGCAGGTCCAATGTGTACAACAAGTAACATGCCTACTAATTATATGTTCGATGCAGGAAATATTTCTGTTGCATCTATCAATTGGTGGACAAACAGTGGCGCAACGCTTGTGATAAATACTGCGAATCAAAAACACGCACAAATTAATTTCCCCTCTTATACAAATGGAACAAACGTTACTATTACGGCAGGTGTGAATTTAAATGCTGCACCGTGGTATACGGAATATACTTTACTTGTAAAAGTTGGTGGATGTACTGATGGTGCTGCTCCTCAGTTGAGAGCTAGTGCAACACCGATTCCTTTCCATTCGCTTACAACTGTTAGTTTGGAAAATAATGAAACTATAAACAGCATACGAATTGTAGATATGAATGGTATTGAAGTGTATAATCAAAACAATATCAATTCGAATACAGTTGAATTGGGCGCTAACCTTTCAATGGGAATGTATGTTGCTTATATAACTTCTGGCAAAGGAACATCCATTGTCAAATTAGTTAAGAGTTATTAAGTATACAGTCTTCCGTGGTTGGTTATCAGCCGCGACGGATCAAGTGGTTGGTCGAAAAGACACAACCACGGCGAAATGGTGTGGTGACTGGATTAAAAAACACAACCACAAAAAAGCTCAGTGATAATATAAAAAAGCCTTCTATTCTGAATTGAATAGAAGGCTTTTTTATGCTTTCTTAAAAATCGTATTCATCAAATCAAATAACTGCTTATGTTTCTCTTTAAACTTTTCGGGGTTCTCAAAGAAGTATTCGCAGACAACAGCAAAAAACTCTGCTTCGTTGGTTAATGCGTATGGATTTATATCAGATTTTGTAGCAGAAATTTTTTCGATTTCAGCATACATTATTTTTGTCCAAGGTTTCAATAATGCTTCTGGCATAAAAGCTTTGGGGATGCCATCAATAGTACCATCAGCATGGTCTATCAAATGCGCAAACTCGTGTATACCCACGTTCGATTTTCCATTCATGTATTCAAAGCCATGTACCAAGTATTGCTTAGACAACAACAATACATGTTTGGTCTGAAAGGGACGAACTTGGCCCAACAACACCCCATCTGATTCTGGATCGTTGCGTTGATTGGGCTCTACTTCCCCATCATAAATAATTACTTCTGCGAGGTTTGCATATTCCCAACCATCAAATAAAAAAACAGGAATAATGGCGCTGGATGCTACAAGTAATTTTAACTCGTCGGTAACGTCTAGATTTTTCACCCCTGTGATGGAAGTTGAAAAAATAAATTTCTTTATCTTATTTTCAAATTTTATTTTATCAGAAGGATTTAATTCTGCATAAAATTTAACGTGTTGTGTCAAGAAGTTAGCCCATTCTGCAGGAAATGTTTCAGCCAAGGCCTCGCGTACTTTTTTTGTTTTCGAAATTGTCAAATAAAATAAAATACCAAATAAAAGAATCGTAATAAAGATAATTGGAAACATGATAGAAGGTTTTATTCTTATTCTTAATTAATTCAATTGAGAATAAGAATGTATGTTTATAAAATGTATTCTAACAATAAGATCATTGCATTTATGACCTAAGATAGTGATTGAATATCGTTATAAAAATAAAGTCTATCGTCATAAAAAATAAAAACCCTATATCTATAAAGTTAATTCTTACTCTATCAATATGGGATTTCAATAAATTATTGCTTTATAATTGATACCGTATGACTTGAGCCATCGCTTATCTTATATTGAATTATATACATACCTGTTGCAAGCTCTGTTCCAAAATTAACAGTTTGGCCTGTAGACATATCTCCAATCGTATATACATTCTGTCCAAGCATATTTTTAATTGTAACTTGTTGCACATTATTTGAAGCCTTAATACTGAATTGATCGAAAGTAGGATTTGGAGATACATTCACAAATGAAATTGGGGCAACACCTCCTATACGAGACGACGCATTCGCACACAAATCTATCGTCGTGCATACCTGTTTATACCATGGGGCTTGATTGTAATTTATTCCTGCACAAACCTGTCCGGTTGTATAATTTTGACCTACAGATATAATTGCCTTCGGTGAATTTGAACTTGCAGAAATACTCTGAATAGAACCATTTACCCACCAAGTATAATTTGTTGCATTAACCGTATTTACAGGACTTAATTCAAATGGATATGTGCCACCTAAATTAAAACAGGTAGGTGCAGAGATATCACCATTGACGAGTACTTTAATTAATGCTCTTGCACTTTCGCAACCATTTATTGTTTGTGAAACATAGTAATCAGTCATTCCAGCAACTGCTGTTGAGGGAATAGGTGCTACTGTTGTTCCAATATTATCTGTAGCGCTAGAATACCACTTTAAATTTGTACCCGAAGCAGTTAATGCACTTGCATTCACGCCAACAAATACACTTATGGGAGAAACTACGATCGGCGCTGCTCCTGAATTAGTAACGGCTACCACTATTTCTTTTTTTGGACTTTCACAACCATTTAATTTTTGACTAACAAAATAACTGGTCAATCCTGTTATTGAAGTAGATGGCAATGGACTCATGCCAGAACCACTGCAACTTGCACTGGATGCATACCAATACAAATTACTACCCACAGCACTTAATGGACTAGCAACACTTCCTAAGCAATAGTTAACTGGTGAAACCGCAGTCGGAGCTGAAGGTGCTTGTTGAATATTTACAGCAATACTGCTTCGAATACTTTCGCAACCATTATAGGACTGAGAAACATAATAATTTGTTGTACCCATAGTTGATGTCGAAGGTGTGATTGCTAAGCTTGAGTAGGTAGTTCCATTTTGTGTTGTATACCACTTTAAGTTAGAACCAGATGCAACAAGTGGCGAAGCCGTACTTCCAACACAATAATCTAGTGGGCTTATAACTACTGGAACGTCAACGCTTGGATTCACATTGACAACAACTGCAACACGCTCACTTTCACAAGTTGTCGTTTGTTGCGATACATAATATAGAAATATACCGCTTATAGAAGTTATAGGTACAGGAGCTGTAGTACTTGCTACACCAGCATTTGGTGATGTATACCATTTTAGATTACTGCCTGTAGCAGACAGAGGATTCGCACTATTTCCTTTACAATAATTTACTACATCTGATACAACAGGCTTAGGGGATGACTGCACTTCAACCCGAACAACACTTCGTTCACTTTCACACAAGCCTATCGTTTGGGTTACATAGTAATTGAATATGCCACTAGTAGTAGTTATAGGTGTTGGTGCAGAAACATTTCCTACACCTCCATTTGGCAAATCATACCATTTCAAGTTATTTCCTGTAGCTATAATTGGTTGTGCAACATCTCCAATACAATAATTTAAATTATTTGTTACAATTGGAGTAGTAGGGTATGTAGTACAAATAGTATTCGCTTTTAAGGTGAAGGTGTAGAGATTTTCATCGCTGTCATTGTTTTCTATAAAGATGGTACACAACGAATTACCATAATCTGCAGGTGTGAATTTTATTGAAAAAGTAGCTAAACCACCACCTAGAATAACAGCTGGTGGTGGCGTTACAAAGGAGAAACCTGAACCACTAAGAATGGAGTTTGTAATATTTAAATCGACACTACCCGTATTTTGAATGGTGAACGTTTTTGTTACCGAAGTACCTAAAGCCACGTTACCAAAATCAGTGTCGTCGCTAACAGATGGGCTTATATCACCACTAATTATATCTACCAAGTTGCCTTGAATATTTATTTCAGGGTTAAAACAAACAGTTACATAACTTGCTGTTTCATCTTTAAGCCATCCCACCTTCGTTGATGCAGCTATAATATCATTAACAATAATGCATCTTAAATTGCCATTACCCCAGCAGAACAAACTTTCCAATAATACATTTTTAGTTACATCTAAAATTGTTAGTGGATTACCTCCGCAATATAAACCTTCCAATAATGTATTTTTAGATACATCTAAGCTCGTTAGTTGATTAGCCCAGCAATCTAAATCTCCCAATAATGTATTTTTAGTTACATCTAAACTCGAAAGTAGATTATTGGAGCAACGCAATCTTGTCAATGCTACATTTTTAGTTACATCTAAGCTCGTTAGTTGATTAGAATTGCAATATAATCCCGTCAATAATGTATTTTTAGTTACATCTAAGCTCGTTAGTCGAGTAGAATGGCAATGGAGTTGCAACAAAAAACTGGACAATATATTAAGCGACTAATTTAGCATTGGTTAACCATTTTTCCATTTCTTCAGGAGTTTTATACCCCAAAGCAGA
>JAYTLG010000189.1:0-2966 GCA_043729555.1 Cytophaga sp. | reverse complement strand
AAACGGCACAATGGTAGCGGCAAAACCTAAAAATAAGGTTGGCGGGTGAATCACCATCCAATAATTTTGCAATAATGGATTTAATCCATTTCCATCTTCGGCAATAAAATCGGGGCGCAATTGATAAACAGGTAAATCGGGCATCGACTCTTTCATCAATATGAATGGAGAAGAACCAATTTTTGTTTCAAACCAAGGAATCACAATACCGATAATCATGGATGCTAAAAATGCTTGCACGAACATGAATACGGCCATTACAGGCGCTTCCCACTTGTTGTTTACTTTAATTAAGATTGTGCCTAAAATTGCATGCCAGAAAATCCACAATAAAAAACTGCCTTCTTGTCCTTCCCAGAAACAAGAAATCATGTAATATACTGGCAAGTGGTTTGAAGAGTGACTCCACGCGTAATGGTATTCGTAACGGTGGTTGTAGATAATTGCAAACAGCGTTGCCACGATACCAAATACTGACAACGCATGTACTGCAAATGCAATACGTGAAAATGTTAACCAAGATGTTTTGCTTAATTGATTTTCTTTGGAAGCTTCCCAATACCCATAAGAAGCGAGTAATGCAGCAAAGAAGGATGTAATAACAAATAGATGGCCATAGTCGCCAATGAGCAGATTCATAATTAAATTTTTACTTTTTCGTCTTCGTACTTAGATGGACATTTCATTAATATTTTATTCGCTACAAATACACCTGCCTTTGCATGACCGATGATCACTATTTGTTCGGCTTTTTCAAAGTCTTGTGGTTTGGGTTCAAAAAACAAAACTTTTCGAGTTGTATTTTTTGTATCCGTCAACATGAATTCAAAATGATTTGGGTCTACACTTGGGTTGTATACCATCCCTACATATGCACCCGACACATCTTTTAACAAAGAACCAACAACATGCACCAATTCATCGTTGCCATTGCTTGCCATTGCTTCTGCTTTTGCAAAATCTACATATTCGCTTGCACTACCGGTACTCGATAATATAACGCCTACGGCAACTGCGATTACAACCAATAAAACTATATAGCTTGCTTTCATGCTCGTTTAATTTTGTTCGTTGTATTCTTTTTCCATCTTGCCAATTTTTTTATCTAAGCTAATTAGATAAACCAATAGGCCAATAAGTATAATAGCAACAACTGTTATTACAACATATATTTTTCCGTCGGCACGAAAAGCATCTGCCATCTCAATTTCTGATGTTTGTTGTGCGAATGCGTTGTTTGCAGCTAACAATAGCAAGGCAAACATCCAATAAATTTTATGAAGCATGTTCGGTAGTGTCAATGATTAAACCATCTTTTTTATCTGCCCACAAACGCAAACGTATGCGTAGTGTCGTAATCCAAGTTCCTAATAACATAAAACCAATGATGGATGAATAAAAAATCATATTCATTTCGCGATCTCTGTCGTATGCATTAAAGCCTGGGTTGCCGCCATTACCTGGGTGTAAGGAATCTGTGAGGCGTGGCATGATATAAATCAATGCCATAAATGCAGGGAACGCAAAGATGTTGTACACGGCCGTTATGCGTGCTTTCTTATCTTCATCGGCAATGGCATCGCGCAAAATCATGTAAGCTGTATAAATCAACATGGCAATTGCAGCTGCATTCAACTTCGGATCTTTTGTCCAAAATGTGCCCCAAGTAAACTTCGCCCACATCATACCTGTTAACAAACCAAGTATACCGAAGTACATGCCTGTACGCGTGAATTCAACGGAGATGCGGTCGTGTTTTAAATTTCCTGAATTTAAAAACACAATTGAATAAATGGATGCGATTAATAAAAATAAGGTCATGGCAAACCACATCGGCACATGATAATACAGATTGCGTATTGTTTCGTTTAAGATTGCCAAACGCGGAACATTACCAAGTAATCCCATTGTTGCTGCATAAATCAACAACACAAAGGCTAGTAATTTCCACCAAGCATACGGGGAAGTATTGGAACGCATATTTGTTTTATATTGTAGAAAACCTTCGAAAGGGTTTCGATATTAGACATTGGTTTTTGTTTGTATAAAGCCCTTGGAAGGAGTATTTACCAAACTATATTACGGTTCAATTAGTTCTTCCAAAGGTAGGGAAATAATAGATAGGAAACCGTGATTGTAATCACTTTCACAGCCAATAAAACGATTATATCCTGATAAGATAAACTACGTTCTAAGCCATCTATTGCATTTTTAGAAACCTTTATCAAAACCAATAAGATGGGTATCACAATCGGGAAACTCAATACGGCCATCAAGGTCATGCTGTGCTGTGTTTGAGCAGCAATAGCAGCCACAAACGTAAGTGTAGCAGCTAAGCAGGCTGCACCAATTATTGTTACACCAATAAACATGGGTACGTCTTGCACCATACTGCCCATTACAAAAGCGAACAGCGCAAGACCCACCAATGACATAAACACCAGTAATACAATGTTATAAATAAGCTTTGAAAGAATTATAGCGCCCGGAGAAGCCATAAAATAATAGTAATAATGACGACTTGCGCGTTCCAACAAAAAGCTTCGGGAAGCCGCATTGACAGACGCGAGCAATACAATAATCCAAAAAAGGGCATTCCAAGTCATGGGCGACAAATCGCCCCCTCGACCAAAAAAGGCAAAATAACAGATCAAAATAGCCCCTGCCAAATACACCAATACCGCATTAAACATATAACGCAGACGAAATTCGAGCAGGAATTCTTTTTTAACTAAGGCTATTGTTTCGCTTCTGATGGACATATTCAAAATTACCCTTTTTTACTGTCTGAACCTCTGATTTATCTGATTAAAATGATGGAAAATGATTTGTTAGGTGATATTTGTTGGCATTAATTGACTTTTGGCTAAAGTGAAAGGCGCCTGTGAAACTTGTCTTTTCGCCGCGGCGAACACTGATTTATCTGATTGAAATCATGAAAAGTGATTTGTTAGCCTACACTAGTC
>JAYTLG010000188.1:0-19537 GCA_043729555.1 Cytophaga sp. | reverse complement strand
CCATTGCGACTTCACTTGATCTGCCGTCAATGCAGCATTTCTTGTCACTACATGAAAATCTCTTTCTTTTCCTACTAAAGCCGTGATGTTTTTCTTGGTACATTCCATTAAAGTTTCTACCTGAAAACAACGTCCTAAAAAATGCGATAGCAATTGAATAGAAGTATACAAATGGGTATGCGGATGAATTTTTTGCACATTGAAATCTAATGCAACTTTTTTAAAAGCCCCCGCTTTCAACAAAGCAACATCCGGCTCATACAAGTATTTCAATGCTCCGGAATAGTCGGGACTTGCCGCTTGTTCTTCTGCCACCGTAAAGGAATATTTTTCAGTTTTCTCGTGTTTCAATACGATGGCATGAATCGTATACGCTGCATGCCATCCTTTTTCAAGCAACAGCAAAACTTCTTTGCATTCGTTTCTATCCGATACAACATGCACTTCTTTTACTTCGCCAATTTCTTTACACACGTGTGTGATGTCGACCATCGGCGACATCTTAATCAAAACATGCGATGTAATTTTCCAGATCGACGATTTCAAACCGATCACATCGGGCTCCCATGCTGACACCTCCGCTAATCGCTGTCCTTCTTTACGACGAGAAGGATCGACATACACCCAAGAAAACGATTGTTTGTTTTGTACTAAAAATTCTTCCGCAGTAGCATAAACCGATTGTATATTATGGGCTTGAAGTGCAGAAAAATTTTGTTGGGTTAATGCACTGAGTTCCTGCGAAGGTTCTACGTACACCAATTGCTTACACCCTCGACTTATAAAATACGAATCTACTCCCATACCACCAGACAAATCAACCACGTGATCGCCTTCGAGCAAACTCGCTTTGTATTTCGCCGTAATTTCAGACGAGGCTTGTTCTAATGAAACCGCTACAGGATAGACAATGCCTGAAGTACGGTGCCACGACGGAAATTTTGATTTAGCAATTTTTAAGCCTTTCAACTGACGAGCAATGACTTTGGGATCCCAGCCTTTGTTGGCAAGCGCCTTCGACAACAAAAAAGATGCAGGATCTTTGTCTTCATTCGCTTTCAAAAAAGCTTGTGCATCTTCTGTAAATAACCACTCTGTTTTTTGCTCTGGCATCAAAATAATATATGCCTAAAAATAGCAGGAGTATTTGGCAATTAAAACTCCACGACAAAGTATTGGTAATTTTCTTGAGATCCCGTTACCACATCTTCGCACTCAACTTAACCCTCCTCCCGAAACGTTTCTCGAAGAAAGAGCATATTGAGCAATGACATAAGGTTCTAGTTGTTCTCGTTTACAATACAAACAGCAATACGATTTTTCACCTTCTCCAGCATGATCATAAGTTGCTGTTACCTTTACAATATCAGAAACTAAGTAATATGCTTTGGTGCCACAATGAGGACAAGCACTGTATTGAGAAGTTTTGGTATAATATGCAAGCGCTTGGTGAGCATAACAAGATGTACATTTCCAAACATCATAGTTCACCGATTTTATTTGTTCTTCTAAAATTTGAGTTGCTTTTAAATAATGATCTTCTGAAGATTCATCCAGCAAAATCATCTGCGATCCACATAAATCACACCCTCTATCGTGTTTGCGTATGGCCTGCAAACGTTGTTTGTTATTCCAATCGGTATATAGAAATGGGACAGGGAAAAATATAGATGCAAGTCCCCAGTCGTCGAAATATTTTAGGTGATTGTTGTATTGCGTATAGTAATCGCCCTTTTCAAAACTAATTTTATATTCTATTACGCAGCGGTCTTTTCGGTCTATCAAAGCCAATAAAATAATGGCATACATACCCACAAATAAAATTCCCAAATAATACAAACCAGCATAGTTATACATAAATGCCAAAAAAGAAAAGGGGATAACGACATAGATAAATAGCCACTTCCAAGTGGGTATCGTGAGTGTAATTTTCTTTTGTTTGTTTCTATTCACTCTAGAAAACTTCTCTATAAAAGAACCTTTGTTCCTCTTGATAAAAAATAGAATAAAAATAAAGATTCCATACGGGATAGCCATTGTCACAATCAATATTTTGCCAATTTCAACAGATGTCATATTGGCATTGTGCACTTCTTTTTCTTGCCCTATTTGAGTTCTAAATTCAGTAGATGTTAAGGTTTGTATAACAGCATGTACTCCATTTATTATTCCCTGATCGTAATTGCCTTCTTTAAAACGATGCGACATGTAGTTTGTCTCAATTCTCTGGCAAATAACATCGGTCAATACGCCTTGCAAGCCATATCCTGCTTTAAAGTCAATGCTTTGTTTGTCGAGCACCAACAAAACTACTAATCCGTTTCCTTTATCTTGCTGTCCAATTCCGAAACGCACAAGTAAATCTCTTGCAAAATCTTTAGCGACCTCATCTCCAATGGAAGGCAAAATCACCACCACGACTTGATCGGTTGTTAATTGCTCCAATGCCTTTAATTGCTTGTTAACGTATTGTACAGTATTGTCTTTTAAAAGGTGATTAGGGTCGCTAACGTAGTTGTTCTTTTTAATAGCGGGAAACGGGACTGAGCTCACCTTAAACACAGCATTTGCTGCTAGGTTAGTACTAGTCAAAAAAAGTCCGCACAAAATTAAAAGGGTTCTCATATTGTATGGAATAGTAGAACAGTTTACGAGTCGAATTTATTTTAGTTATCGTCATGCTCACATCTTGTTAAAAAGCACATACATTTCAGGTAAAATATGTACCTTAATGTCTTAAGCCTTACATAATGCTGAAAAACATATTTCAAAATCGTTCGACAACGGAGCTGCGTGCTGAAAAAATAAAGGACTATAGAAACATTGTCGCTTTGCAGACGCTCATTATTATTTCTGCATTATTGCTGAAAGACATTTTATCTATGAGTGGTATGAATGTACATGCTTCTAATGTTTTTAGAGATGTGTTTTTTTTAATCCTAGGCGGACTATACGTATACATTTTATGGGACTTGCTCCGAAATTTCACCCGAAACAAAAATTTAGTGCTCGTGCTACTCATCTTAATTGTAGGCACCTTTGCACTTGCTTTAGTCACGGTAAATCCGTTTTACCATATTTTTGAAACTTCCATCGAACAACGCCCCTACTTGTTTTTTATCCATTCCATTTTATTTGCAGTGGAGAGTATTGTTATTTTCCATTCTATACACGACATCTTTTCCGGTCAGCGCTTATCGGAAGAAAAAATATGGGGCTCTGCTTGCATTTTTTTAATGATCGGGATATCTTTTGGAAGCCTCTATGACCTTATTAATATTGCGAATCCTGGAAGTATGGGGGTTCCCCTTTCGCTAGGACTAGAAAGCTATACGACATGCATAAGTTATAGTATGACAGTTATCGGAGGACATGAATCGTTTCCTAATGCTATTCCACTCATTACAAATTTAAGCGTAATTGAAGCCGTGTGGTCAAACTTATTTGTGGTTTTATTGGTGGGTAGGTTGTTGGGAAAACCAGATGCCGAGTAAATGTTTTGTAGATGCGCGATTAATCGCGCATCTACAAAACACCCACAATGTATCGGCATCGTTTACGATCCACACCCTTCACAAAAATACTGGATAGATCCATAGGGTTTAACCCCATTCATAATCATCTCCATGTTATGAATCTTATCTTTTAGCTCTAACTTTTCACCAAAATCATCGGCTCTTTCAAACGCATCTTTTAGTTTGCTTAATTCAAGTTGAACATGATCTCTTTCAATTGTATTTAATTCAGCCATAACAAAGGTTTTTTAATGCTGCAAAATTAACAAAGAGTAGGAGGAAATAATTCCATGTTGAAAAAAATATACGCCTTATTCAAAGATTTAGAGGCATATATAGAATTTACCTGAAACCCCATTTAAAGAATAACCGTAGTGAAAATTACCCGAAAAGATGTCAAAATCTTGGGCTTTTTGAACATGAACCTTTTTTTGAAAATAATATACTTCGGCACAAGCCAGAATGCTAAACATTCGGTATCGAGACCTATTATAGCCAGCAATATAATTTCCATTATTTTGTGCTGTTGCACTTTGGTCATGTTTTTAATTAGAAACCTATATTTCGATAAAAATTCCTACGGAATTAATACGACAGATTTACTTACCTTAATAGCTGCATTTTCAATACCTCTACTATTAAATAAAATCAACTTCACGTTACTAAGTAGATTGGTTGCATGTATTATTCCAGCGTTCATGTGCTTAGCAATTTTTATCTCCCACATGAAAAAAATACCAGTCGTCGAAACCAGTTATTATGACGGTTGTCGAATTTTATTGTTATCCTTTAGCACTATACCTTTTCTATTGTTTGATAAAAAAATATCCCTTTGTTTTTATTAGCCATTGCTCCTAGTTTTTTTTCAATCCTCTTTTTCGATTCAATATTCAATCTAATAGGACTAGGCGCCTTTGAAAAAGGGATCGTTGGAGTTGATTACCCATTGATGGGCATGAGGACTATGATTGCATACATTGTTATCAATGCAAGTTGTTTTACGTTTCAAAACATTATCGTATCAAATGAAAAAACAAATGATGAGCATTTGTTATCCTTAAGAAATAATGCCGACACCATTGCTGCTCAAAATTTTCAGCTGAAAATGAGTCACGAAGAGCAAGTGCTATTAAATAAACAACTTGAAGACCTTGTTGCGCAAAAGACAGAAAATATCAACGATCAACATAAAACCATTCTTGCTTATGCTTTTTCTAACTCTCACTTAGTAAGAGGATCGGTAGCAAGAATTTTAGGTCTAATAGAGGTTTCAAAATTAGAAGCGAATATCGATTGTACTTGGTATTTTGAAAAGATAGATCATGAAGTTAAAATTTTAGATAAAACTATTAGAGACATCACCGACACCTTAAACTACAAGAAAGAAGATGCATAATAAGAAAGCGCATTTTATATTTCTATTAAAAATACGCTCCGTGAAGACTTCTTTTCTTTTTAGCATTCTTCTCCTTTCCAGCGCCTTTATGTGTCAAGGAGATTTTTTGAGTGAACAAAAAAAATACGAACGTGTACGTAAAGCCTATAAAAATAAAGAGCAGCTCATTACTTCTTCCTTATCAAAAGCAAACATTGCATTAAAAGACCTTCAGATCATTATTGTCGCATACAAAGAAGAACAGCAGTTAGAAGTGTACGCCAAAAACAAACAAGACCTTCGATACAAAAAAATAAACACCTATAACATATGCGAGCAATCGGGACAACTTGGACCTAAACGCAAACAAGGCGACAATCAAGTGCCGGAAGGATTTTACCACATCGACCGATTTAATCCTGCTAGTTTTTATTATTTATCGCTGGGCATCAATTATCCCAATGCGGCGGATCGCAAAAAAAGTACAGCGGCTCAACTTGGTGGCGACATCTTCATTCATGGCTCTTGCGTTACCATTGGCTGCTTACCGATGACCGACGATAAAATTCAAGAGATCTATCTCTATGCCATACAAGCCCGACAAAATGGACAATTAAAGATCCCTGTTTACTTATATCCTTTTAAAATGAACACACCAAATCTAGACAAATACAACCTTGTATATAAAAACAATATGGCATTACTCAATTCTTGGAAGTCCCTTAAAACAGGCTATGATCTGTTTGAAAAAGAGCGTAAAACACTGTTCATTTCAATCAATGAAAAAGGGGACTATGTCTTTAAATAACACCCTGTCAATACTCTACATTCTACGATCCGCTTGAATTTCGCAATTATGGAGGTGTTAACCTATCGGCCTGCTTGTTCGTACTAGTAGTTAAGAGAGCATAATATCGCCCGTTTAAGTGCTAAATCTCAATATTATTTTAGTATCTTGTTTAGGATTGCAGAGAAGTTTCCGCGAAGGTGTTAACGCAATTCTACTCTTTATTAAGCTACTTATTTAATTCAAAAAAACCAGAAAGTAGCGCTCAAAGTGTGCAAAAGACAACATGCCTTCCATACACGTACAATTGGAGTAATAATTATAATTAGTCATCGTTATATTGGTTCGTTCAAAAAAATTGCTTTTCTACAAAGACACTAAAATATGAGCATCAAACAACAAATAAGATTCATCGCAAAAGAAAAAACAGACTTCCTAGAAATATTAAGAAGTCGCGTGGACGCATATTTTCAAGAAAATAAAATTTCAAAAAATGCAGACATGCAAATGGTCGTAAAAACTATTGTGTTGCTAGCAGGCTATATTATTCCATTTGTTTTACTACTTGCATTGCAACCAGTATTTTACCTTAGTATTTTACTGTGGATTATAATGGGAATTAGTGTAGCGGGCATTGGAATGAGCATTATGCACGATGCGAACCATGGTTCTTACTCTGAAAACACTTCCACAAATGAATGGTTAGGGCATTCCTTAAATTTAATTGGAGGCTCCGTTTTAAACTGGAAATTGCAACATAATATTTTACATCACACCTATACCAATATTGCCGGAATGGATGATGATATACAGGATCGTAAAATATTAAAAATGTCTCCTCATTATTTAACAAAAGCATTTCATAAGTTTCAAAAATATTACGCCTTCTTTTTTTATGGGATTATCACCTTATACTGGGTGTTCGTAAAAGACTTTGTGCAATTAGGAGCTTTCGCAAAAAGCGGAGTCAACAAAGCAACTCCCAAAGAAATGCGTGTAATGCTATTTCGTATTCTTCTAGATAAAGCAATTTATATATTTGCAATCGTTTGCGTCCCGATCTTATATTTCAATATACCAGTATGGCAAGTCTTGATCGGCTTTTTTATGATGCATTTCTTTGCTGGCATAATTCTTACTGTTGTATTTCAATTAGCACATACCGTAGAAGATGCCGCATTCCCTTTGCCTACTGCAAATGGAACCATTGAAAACAATTGGGCAATTCATCAATTAAACACAACCGTCAATTTCTCTCCAAAAAACAAATGGATTTCTTGGTATGTAGGCGGCTTGAATTACCAAGTAGAACACCATTTGTTTCCAAAAGTTTGCCATGTGCACTATCCTCAGATAGCCCCCATTGTTGAGGCTACTGCAAGAGAATACGGCGTACCGTACTTGGTGAATGAAACTTTTATCAAAGCCTTCAAGTCTCATGTTGCCGTGCTAGGCAAGTTTGGCAAGATGCCTTCTTTAAACGACGCCATCGGTTAAGCAAATTGAAATCACTCCTGTTTTCTTTGCTCTTCAACTTTATGCTCCAACAGTTGCTGTAAGCTCTTCAAATACTCAGACAATACTGCACTGTTGATGAGCGGGTATTTCTCGTGAGGGATGGTAATCGGATTTTCTTCTAACATTTTATACAGCTCAGGAAATTCAAGCTCTATTTTTAAAGTCAAGACAGAAATTGCTTTGCTCAAGGCTTGTATTTTTTTCATGGCTGTTATACTAGTTTCTTTTTATCTATCACAACAAATACTACACCTGTCAAAAGTAATAAGACGCCCGTTATAGGAGGCCAATTGATACTGTGCTGTTTCTCTTTATCAATTTGAATTGGGCCCAAGTCTACTACATTCTCTTCTGTTGTGTATTTAAACCCTGAGTATATTAAGGCAAGTATGCCTGCCCCAATCAATACCATTCCTATCGTTTTCATATGAGTATATTTAGTTGTTTGATTTATTTTATGCCGATTGAGCAAATGAACTATTTTTGAACTATTGGACTATTTCAAAAAACACATTGGCATTATTTTGCTAATATTTTAAACTCTACTCTTCTATTAAGCTGTCTTCCTTTTACGGTTGCATTCGAAGCCGCAGGATTACTTTCACCGTAATGTTTCATGACGATGTTACTTTTATCGACGCCTGATTTAAGGATCAAATAAGCTTGTACAGCTTCCGCTCTCTTGATGGAAAGTTTATCGTTGTATTGCTCCGTGCCCACATTGTCGGTGTTCGCAGCAATTTCAATTTTCATCGTCGTATTTTTTTTCAATAATGCCACTATTCTATTTAATTCAGGGAACGATTCCTTTTTCAATTCATACTTATCGAAATCGAAAAACACATTGTTAATGATAATGACTTGTCCCACTTCTATCGGTGTTAAATAAAGGTCTTTGCGGTACTCCGTATAGACTTTCAAGTTGGTAAGGTCAACATTGTCGTTGATAGAAATATAACCTTCCATCGCAGCCAAGTATCCGTAATTACTTCCTGAAGGCAACACGATTTGATAATTTCCGTTACTCGGATTTGAATGCGCAAATCCAACTTCAGTACCCGTCGTCAAGTTTTCGAAAAATATTCTAGCACCAGGAATCTCTTTATTCGTCTTACTGTCTATTACACGACCACTCATCAGCATCACTGGTAATGGTTTTAAGAAAGTAGGCAAGATCAACACATACATGTCTACATCATCTTCAGCACTGGCTTGAGACGTAAAGTAAACCTTATCGGCAGAGGCATTTAAATTAAAGAAAGATTCGTCGTTTGCTGTATTAACAACCGGTCCTAAATTTTCCGGCACCGACCATTTCGTCCACGTATTATCTAACCTGCGACTCATATAAATATCGCTTCCACCATAACCATTAAGTCCATCCGAGGTAAAGTAAAGTGTCTTATCGTCCGAAGCTAGAAACGGTGCTGCTTCTGTACCTTCGGTATTGATAACTTGTCCAAGGTTAAGCGGTTTTGTCCACAAGCTATCCGATACTAAAAAGCTTACGTAGATATCTCGGTCACCATGACTATCGCCTTTACGATCGTTAGAAATGAGTAGTATCTTTTGGCTGTTTGACAAGAAGTAATTCGCCATCTTACTGACATTTTTTTCATCATCTTCTATTTGAAGCCTCTTCGGAACAGACCATCCACTCGCCGTGCGTGTACTCATAGAAACTCCGTCTTCCATGTTGCCATCAGGCATGTAAGAGTTGCCTAATAAAATAGTATTGCCATCTGGTGAAATAGAATTGATAAAATTAGGCTCCTCATTATTTAAAGGTGCTCCCATGTTTTGTGCTACACCCCACGACTTTGTAGTTTCATTCCAATTAGAAAACCAAATGTCTTCTTTGTCATTTTTGCCGCCGACTGCATTAGGGTCATATCTTCTACTGAAGTAAAGCGTTTTGCCATCAGGCGAAACAAGTGGGCCCATTTCCATGTATTTACTGTTCACGGTCGTGTCTAGCTTAGTTGCCACCATGGATGACTTAACGATGTCGTTCGGATTAACTTTGATTTTAAAATGTTTGTCCGATTCAGTAATACCTATCGCATCGATACCCACTGGAATGTCGTATTGACAATTTAAGGTGATTTTCACCGCAAGCACATAAAAGTTTAATGAACTCGTATTCACATGTAAAAGCCTACTGCCTACTTTTCCTGTCTTTGGTATGAACGTAGTGACTTCCATTTCTTTTCCATCTGCATCGTACACAAATATTTTGTTGATATAACCAGGATGAAGAGATTCGGCGATGACAATTTGCTTAGGCTTAATAGGAACTAAAAATCCAACTTTAATATATTCTTCTCCCGTTTTTGATTTCGGTTCCCATGCATTCGTATTGGATGCTCCAGCGGGTACTGCATTCGGAATGCCAAGCACTTGTTTCGCGGAATAGTCTTTTGCACTTTTCTGAGATGAGTATTCTAATACTTTAAAGGCCCACTGCACAGATTGTGCCCGCAAAGGCAATGACAATAGTGCAAAGCACAATAAGAAGAGTATGTTTTTCATAATGCAAAAATTATTTTTTATCTATTTTAACTGTATTTGAACGAATCAATCGCTATTAATTTGAATTAAAGATCGTCTCCCATTTCTCTAAAGGCACGCCCAATGTCGTTCATGTCTGAAGTGAATTGACGCTTAAAAGAAGGCCACATACCCATTTCAGTGCCGTCTGCTTCGTCTATTCTTTTTTTCAAGGCTGCATTTTTTTCTTCTAAGGCCAGTACATCTTTGTTGTATTTTTCACTAGCCACCTGATTGTCTTTTGCTTTTTTTACTTTTAAGGCCGCAATTTTGGTTTGATTTTCTGCTATAGCCGCTAACGATTCTTTCTTGAACTGCTCGAAGTCAGCCACTGAATCTTGCTCTGCAAGCGTCAATTCACGCTGCGCTTCTACAACATCTTTTCTCGCTTTTGAAGCTTTTTTATTTTCTTGTGCAAAACCTGAAAAGTTGCAAGTCATAATGAGGACTGCCACGACGAGGATAGAGATACTTGTTTTCATATGTATTGCTTTTAGTGTTGTAATAACGAATACAAAGGTGTTCTTCTCTCCGATCGGAAGCATTACACAACTTTTGTTAAAAGTTACATCATTCACACATTTAGCAAGAGAAACATATTACTCAGGCTTATGAAAAATAAGATTAATAGTATAGCATAGACCCATTTAAAAAATATAGGCTTCGAAATTCAGAAGAAAAATTCACATAGCCTTCGCAATAACAACCTTCGCATCCATCTTCATTGTTTTAAACAAAGCATCTTCTATCTTATAAAAATCAGCCTTGTCAAAAGATTGCGTAAATTTCCCTTTGTCTAATACATGAATAAAATCACACACGGCAAACAAAGGTTCAATGATGTGTGAAGATAAAAATACGGTCTTCCCTTTTTCTTTCAACGCCGTAATCATTAACTCTACTATTTTATTGGTTTCAAGATCAAGACCGTTAAAAGGCTCATCGAATAAGAATACAGACTTGTCTTGTTTTAGAATACCCAACAACGCTATTTTCTTTTTCATGCCTGTAGAATACGTTTCAATGAGTTCGTCCAAGGGCAATTGTAAATAACTTTGCAACAAGTCTAAATTAAAATCGGCGTTCGTTTGTTTGAAAACATTCAAGTATTCACGACCCGTGAGTTTTGAATAAAAAAAGTTAGTCGTTTCTAAATACGCAATGTCATGATAGGTCATGACTTGCCCATTTATGTGTATATAACCTTCGTCGGGCTTTAGGTTTGTAGAAAGCGTATTGAAGAACGTTGTTTTACCCGCACCGTTTAAACCCACAATGCCGTAAACCTGCTGTGGCAAAAAATCGATGGACAAATTATCTAATACTTTTTTATCCGCAAAACTAACGGACAGGTTTTGAATATTAATCATGCAAATAAAATCTAAGGTTGTGAATTACTTTTCTGTAATGGTAAATCGACAGCAAAAAAGGAATGGGTAATAGAAAAGGAATGATGGTTCCGAGCATGACCATAGTCATCATGATACCATTAGGCGTTGATGTATTGTTGGGTATATAAGAGGAATACTTTAAACAAATTACAAAACAAACTAACGTCAATTGAACAAAAACAAACAACAGGTTTATAAACCAATAGTCAAGGTTGAAAGCCGTATTGATAAGTAGAATAGGCACATTCAGAAGCAATATGTACGATGTATGTTGCAGGAGTTTTTTCTGCATAAATTTTTTAGAAGAAAGACCTTCTGCTCTTAAGATCTGCAAGGACTCACATTCTGTATAGAAAGAACTTATGACAAACGTTGTCATCCACAATATAAACAAAGGTAAAATCTTGAACCAACAAAATCCTATTGCTAGTAAATACAAGGGAATTAAAATAAGGTATGATTTTCTAAAGCCACTGATCCATTCGAAGTTTGAAGCAGAAAAAAAGGAACTGTTCTTTTTAAAATAATTCTTTGTAGTAAACGTATGCTTAATGAAAGGAACAACGTAAAGTGCGACGACTAAAAGCAAGTAGCAATACCAATGTGCGGTGCATACTATGGCAATTGAAAAAGGGAACGTCAATGCCACGTATTCTACATACATGTTGAGGTGAGGTCTATCGATGTTTGTATGAACAAACGACTTGTCAATGCGCGTCAATTGCAATCCTACGCAACCTAAAAACAAAGCCCCTGTGAAATAAAAAACATGAGGTGTTTTTAACATATTGACAAAAGAAATGGTGATCAAAAAAGACAAGACGACAAACATAACGAGTAAGCCAAGCCATGCCGTATCTAGGAGCTCTCTTTTGATTTGTATGTAGCGTATGTAAAGAAGTGTTGTCATATAAAAATGGCTTGCTGCAACTTTAATCTGCCTCTTCTAATTGAAAAAGATCGTTTACCGATGTTTTAAAATAATCGGATAGTTTCAAGGCCAATAAGGTCGAAGGTGTATACTTTCCAATTTCAATAGAATTAATCGTTTGTCGAGAAACCCCAATGTGCTCGGCTAATTCCTGTTGTGTAATGTTTAATTTAGCACGTTCAACCTTTATCGAATTCTTCATGACATTTTTTTCTTTTGGTAAAAAAACATCGTCGAGTATAGTCCAAGCATCATCAATACGATGATTTGAGTATTTAATTCAATCAATCGATTTCTTAGAAAATAGTCAATGAGAGGATTTAAGACCACGTAAAATACCACCCATAAAAATGCGTAGGCCATCGACTGTAAGCGGAGCAATGTGATTAATTCATCTTCTATTTTATCTTTTGCAAACGCATATAAACCCAAACCTAAAATAAGAAAGTCGAGGAATAAGGTAGGCAGAAATGCTTGATACGGATACAGTAATTGTGGCTCGCTTTGTTTTACAAACCAAACTCCAGGCAACACGATGAAAAGTGTAAATAAGAAAAGCCCTGCCCCTACTTTTTTGTAGTAATTGGGCAATAACTTCAACGTTTTTTGTTGTTGTTCCATGTTTAAAAGATTAGCTAATTTTACTTAATGACAAATATACTTGTCTTTTTGTTAAACAAACTAATCTTTTAGGAAATATTTTTAAGCGCCTGAAAATCAGGATGATTTTTAAAAAGAAGGCTTTATGAAAACAGGTATTCGATTATCCAGTCTAATTTCCTCCTCCATTTTTTTAGCATTAGTAACTTATTTAACCATAACTAAACTACTTTTATAGTCTAGCTAGTCTATTAGTAGTTAAAATTATAAAAGGCTAAAATCCAATCACAAATTATCACTGATTAAAAGTTAACACCTAAAGTATTATGCAAAGACATATATTTATTCTCTTATTTTTTTGTGTTTCATTTTTTTCTAATGCTCAAAATAAAATAACATATGGAAGTCCATATACCGTTATCGACGGACATTATAAAACATACTTCTCAAAACTAAATTTATTTTTAGCAGTCAAAGTTGAAGCTGAACGATTATTTGTTCAAGTATTTGACGACAGTACTCTTACAGAGAGAAAAAAGGAAACATTCAAACTTACAAGTCGTCACGTATTAGAAAAAATAGTTGAAATCGATGGCAAATGTTATATTTTTTCTTCCCTCGAAAACAACAAAGAAAGAAATGTCTCATTGTATTGCAGGGAAATTGACCCTGATAAAACTCCAATGTTAAGAGAAGAAAAAATCGTATTAAAAACACAGACCAAAGTTTACGGAATTCCTATCTCGCATTTATATGGAAGTAGACCAGCTCAAGACAATACGGAAGAAACGACAATTAGACCTAAATTCAATTTTGAATTTTCCTTGAACAAGGAAAATATAGGCATTCATTATCGTCCTATAAACTCATCGAGAGACAATATGTTTGTTGTCCATATCTTAACAAAAAATTTAGTTGAGGTTTCATCAAAAAAAACAACTTTCCCTTTCGATGTAAATGACACACGGACGCTAGACTATTGCATCTCTAAATCTGGAATGATCTACATTGCCAGCAATGTATTTAATGAATCTATACCTGCATATAAAAGGGTAGATGGAATGTATTTCCCCTATCATACAATAATTGTTTCAATCCCTCTCAATAATGATTTTCCACTAATGCATACGATACCTTTCGTTGATAAAAATATTAGCGGATTAAAATTCGCAGAAGACTCTTCTGGATCCATTCATATTGGAGGATATTATTTTACAGGAATAAATCCAGCAAACACAAAAGGATTGATAACTGGTTCATTAAATTCAAAAGGAGAGGTCAATCCATTATATCTACATGAAATTTCTTTAGATATTATAAATCGGTATACAGATTCAACGCTGAGTGTCTCCAATAATTTAAAAGACAATCAGTCCAGCACCGTATTCGAAGATCTAATTCTGAAAAAAGTTTTGATAGATGATAGCAATAATATTTTGATCATTGGAGAACAAGAATTTGACATCACAAAAACTAAGGCTCATCCAAACGATCGGTTTCAAACTGATTTAATTTACCATTACAATGATATACTTGTGGCAAAAATAACAAATGAAGGGACTCTCTTATGGATGAATAGACTTGCGAAAAGACAAATGGGAGGACAAGAAAAAGGTGGACTATCGTATCGCCATGTCCGATTCAACAACATGCATTACTTTTTGTTTCTTGATAATATTAAAAATGAGAACATATCGTACCGTACACTACCCTATGGACATATCAATGAACAGGGAGGTTTTTTAACAGCTTATATTGTTGACAATACTACTGGAACAGTGACACGAAAGAGTTATCTCAATTTGCGAAATCCTACTCGTTTTTCCTTGTATCACTTTAATCCAACTAAAATTACACGCTCAAATGGGAATGAAATTATAGTTGAATTCTATAAAAAAATGAACGAGGATATTTTAATTAAAATAAACTTAGACTCTAAATAAACACGAAGTATTATTAACCATACTTACCTACTTCTATAACCACCTTTTTCTTTTAAACCACCCAAAGAGTACAAAAGAAAAGATGACCATGAACACCATCACAGCAGGATAACCAAAGCGCGCATCCAACTCTGGCATGTATTTAAAATTCATGCCGTAAACTCCTACTATAAATGTCAAAGGAAGAAAAAAAGCAGAGAGTAAGGTCAACACCTTCATCACTTCATTGGTCTTTTGTGTTGAAAGTGAAATGTAAATATTGAGTAAGTTATTGATGTCGTCTTGTACTTGATCGTAAATGGTAATCAACTTCAAATGCAAATCTTTTAAATCTTGTACGTAAGGATTATTGCCGTGTGCGTTATTAGACTGATTAATGACTTCGGTCGTCAACACTAACACTTTTTTACTGACACTCGCTCTGTGCTTAATAAAATACAAACGCTCTTGCAGGTTTGGTATTTTCTTATTTAAAAAAATACGTTCCTCGTAATCATCGGTCTGCTGAGACAGCACAAAAGCTGGTGTCTCAAAGGAATGTAAGGCATACCATAAAATTTTAGTCACCAGCTCCTGTGTTTTCAATTTATGCGAATCGCAGTATTTATCTCTGATCTGTTTTAAAAATGGTTGAGCTTGTCGGTGTATTGTGATTAAAAATTTTTCGGAAAAGAACACCGCTACTTTGCTGGTTAGGTCTTGTATCGTATGCGGATTGATTTCTACCTTGGGCGCATAACTACGGATGATGATAAAATTATACTCGTCTATTTTTTCAAACTTCGGTAAATGCCCTGGCTCCATGCAGTCTTTCACGGTATAGCTGTGTAATCCATATTCTAAAGCCACTGCTTCCAACTCTTCTGGTGTAGGCTCACACAAATCTATCCATGTAAATTTTCCGTGATGCGCTTGGTCAACAAAAATTTCTTTCATGTTACAGTTTAAAGTTTTTTCCTGTAAACTACAGGGCTTGAATAATAGTAAGCAATTCTATTTTCAGCGCTTCGTTCGTAATGCCCTTTTCTGAATCAAAATTATCGTTGAAACTCGGCAAACTGAATGTAGCTTTAATATCCGCTCCGTAAAAGGGCAATGTTTTGTGTCCCCATTCTAAAACAGATGCTCCGCCACGTTTACCAGGAGATGTAGCCATCAACAACATTGGTTTTCCTTGAAATACTTTTGGATTTTTTCTAGAGCACCAATCGAAAACATTTTTAAAGCCCACATTAAACGAGGCGTTGTTTTCTGCTAAAGAAAGTACAACAAAATCGGCTTGTTCTATTTTATTTAAAAACACATCTACAGATTCAGGAGAGCCTTGTTCTTTTTCAACATCCACACTGAACAAAGGCATGGGAAAATCATTCAAGTCTAAGACCTCCACTATTGCATTACTAAATTGATGCGCTGCATACGTCGCAAACCTTCTATTGATCGATACTTTGCTGTTGCTTCCGCCTATGGCTACAATTTTCATATAAGTTTCGTTAAAATAAATTAATGCTGATTACAATACCACTTGTAATGTAAATACAAATAAAGTAACAACAGCCATTAATCCGATGATTAAAAAGGCAATGGCTTTCCCCTTCACATCTTCGTGTTTTTCGGCGGTCAATTCTAAAAGCAAGAGTAATGTTTTCGTCCCTCTCCAAGAAAAGATCACAAATAAAAATAAGGTCAATCCAATACCTAAATACACTGCATACACAAAGTTTTGGGAAGCACTGTAGGCAATCGATAGCGCAATCATTCCTGAAGTTCCTCCTGAGATCAGAGCCGTTTTCGCTTTCAGTCCAATAAAGATTATAGCTGTAATGCCACACATCATCAGAAATAAGCCGTAGAAAATAAAGAGGTTTGTTAATAGTATCGTGTTCATCGTATAAAATATTACCAGCCTGTTACTTTTTTAATGAATGGAGTGAGTGCGCTGGCCATCTTGCGATGTGTAGCAATGCTCGGATGCCAATCTTCTCCATACGGTGGCGTTTGAGGGTCTAATTTAAAATAGTGAACCGCCGCATCACCTTTCGTATTGCGCTCTGCAACGACATCACTTACTAGTTTTTGAATACGCGTCCAGCACTGTCTTCCTTCAGGCCAATAGTCGGACATCATATTGCCGACCGCACATATTATTTTTGTATTAGGGTATACCCTTCTTAGTTCCTCTAAGAAAGCTAAGTAGGTCTTTGTGAAAACACTTTCGTTTACAAAATTGCCTTCGCTTTCTAAATAAAAATCATTTGTCCCTACATTAACAACTAAGACATCGGGCTGTTCTTTTTTTACATCCCACAACACACTAGACGATTCATCGGGAAAAATACGTTGGTATATTTTCGGCATCGTGCCTTCCATACTTCCCGTATTGTTTCTGTACATGCCACGACCAGAGTAAGCAACACATCGGTAAGATGCGTTCAAGTTTCTTGCGGTAATTGCGCCGTATGCTAAATAGTTGTTTTCATTTTTACTGTGAAAGCCTGTGTTTGGCGATCCTGCTGGCGGCGCAGCATTGCTCGCTTCGTTGCCGTAACCACAGGTAATTGAATTACCAATGAATTCGATACTACGAGTTTTCGCAATCGGTCTTTCAATAACGTTTCCTTCTGGAGTAGAAAACCCTAAGAAACGTGTACTTCCAACAGCACACTCCGTACGTTTAAAAATTTCAATGGTATGCTTTCCTGTTTTCAATCCGGATACTAATGCGTACGTATGTTTGCCCTGTTTGGCTTCGAGCACATGATGTACAGAATCGTCTACGATAATTGTATAATAGTTTGAGTGTTGTTCGTCACCCAATCCCATATCATCGAGCGTCATGCTAAGGCTTTCTCCAACCAGTACCGTTTTTATCGAGACGCCAGAATAACAAAAGCTCGGCTTCAGCGGATCGCTATCGTCAATGCGCCCGTTGTATTCTATTGCAGGATCGTTGGGAAGAAATATATGGTTTGTTTTTTGTGCTTGTGCACAAGATGTGATGAGTAAGGTAAGGAGGAGAAAATTTTTCATGTGGTTTTATGGTTTCTTCAATGTCTCTATACTGAAATGCCCTTTGATTAAGTCTGTCCGAATTGGTCTGCTGTGGTGCGTTGGCGATATCTCAAACGTATTTTTCAATTTTATTCGTTTTCAATTAGTTTCATTGTTTTTAAAAGATGTCCAGTTTGTTCAATGTCAAAATATCTATCCTTGACAAGTTTAATTTTATAGTTGTCTGGTAAATATGTTCCCCATTTAGAAAAATCTAATAGGGCAGGATTTGCCTGCAAAAGGGTTGAAATATGCGTGTCAATATCTGTCAGCGGAAATGACAAATAACTCCATTTTGAAATCAATTCTTGTTTAGGCACCTCAATGTCAAATGAACTACTGCTGTCGTCAAGCGTATTTTTAATCCCTGCAATATTTAAAAGCAATTGAATAGTTCTGTTTATTCGTGTCCCTGTGAATGTAAAAAGTTGCAGGTGTTTTTCTACTGTCAGCAAGGGTCTGTCGGATTGTAAGTCTTTAATATTGAAAACAGAGAAGTCTTTACGAAGTATTTCTGTTTCATCACAACTTGGTTGGTCAAGAAAATCGTAATCCATTTTAGCATAAAGAACCTCAAGCATTTTCTCTCGTATTCTTTGATGTATAGTAGCTCCACCTCCAAAAAACATTGGTTTCTTTCCGTCTTTTGTTGGTATTACTTCTATTTTTTTCGCCTTGTGATCAACGAATTTTATTTTCCAAACTTTGGCAGAAAGCAAAATGTTTTCATTCTCAATGATTTGTGGTGAAAATGGTATCTCCCCAATTGTATTGCCAGCACTTACAACTTTAAAGTTTTCTTCTGTTTTAAATACGCTATAAAAGTCGCGACTGTTTACTACCTTTTCTCCTTCTACACCAATTACAACTTCGTGTTGTAATTTTTCAAGGAAATCTATTTCAATTAAATGTTTAAGTATTTCGTCAATTTCTGTTAATTCAATTTGCTTAAATGCAGCATTTTCTTTGAGTTGATTTATTAACTCTGTTAATCTTATGCCTGAATGTCCTTTGGTAATTGATAATGCTTGATGAACTAAAATGTCATAGGGTTTCTCATTTTTTTGAGGTGGCTCGATAAAACCCTCTTTGTACAATAACCAACAAGCTATTGATTGAAGTAAACTCCATTCATTTGTGGCATACAAATACAAATTACTACTTTCTCCTTCCTTTCTGCCGCTTCTGCCAACTCGCTGAATTAATGAAGCTATACTGTGTGTTGCATCAATTTGAACAACTTCATCAACAGTTCCAATGTCAATACCGAGTTCTAATGTTGAGGTGCAGGAAATACAAAAGTTTTGTCGATTGTTATTCTTTGCAAAGTATTCAACATACTCTCTTACTTCTCTGTCTACAGATGAATGATGTGAAAAATAATTGGGATGTCCTTTTACTCTGTCTGATATTTTTCTAAGTTTTACAGCTACTTCTTCGGCTCGTCCTCTACTATTGGGGAAAATTAAAACTTTATTGTCTTTGGTCTCAAGATATAAATCTTTCAAAAGTTCCAATGGCAACTCTTCGTTTTTGTTTTTGAAGTAACGAAATAGTGCATTGATTTCTTTAGCTGTTCTGTCTAAAAGAACCTTTGTTTTTAATTCATCACCTGTGAACTTTTTGGCTTCATCATAATCCCCAATTGTTGCCGAAAGCCCAACAATACTGAATGATTTAGAATTTACTTTTTGCAGTCTTGCTAAAATTGATTTTAATTGAATTCCTCTGTCCGTTCCAATAAATGAGTGTATCTCATCAATTACTACATACTTTATATCTGAAAATAATTGCTTCACATTGTAAGGTTTGTTTACAAACATTGCCTCCAATGATTCGGGCGTAATTAGAACAATTCCGCTTGGCTGCTTAATTA
>JAYTLG010000187.1:0-2614 GCA_043729555.1 Cytophaga sp. | reverse complement strand
TGTGTTTTTATTAAATATTGAAAGTCCCATACCATAGGTAGATACCCAAATTTCATTATTGAATTCACAAATGGATTTAATTTGATCCCACACCACGGTTGTTGAATCGGAGTATTTATGTCGGTAGATTTTGAAATCATTTCTGCTTTTGTAAGCGGTAAGTCCGCCATCATAGGTGCCGAGCCAAATGGTGCCATCTTGATCTTCTATGATGCTAATGACAGCATTAGCTGCAATGATTGGATTGGGGTCATCAATATTGAAATTAATAAATTCGTTCGTGTTTTTTTCTTTTAAATAAACACCACCACCATCAGTGGTAACCCAAAAATTCCCTTTGCTGTCTTCAAGAAATCCTGAAATAATTCCTCTTGCAATGTCTTGTGGCGATTTTGGTTTATTATTTACCGATACAAAAAAATTTGTTGTGCTATTTGAAAAGTTAATTCCATTTAAAAATGTACCAACCCAAAGAGTGCCTTTAGAATCTTTAAAAATGGAATTTATATTGTTGCTTGATAAATCACTGCCATTATCTGTTGTGTTGTGATAGAATGTTTCGGTTTTAGGGTCGAATTCGTCCATTCCGCTACCATCAATGCCTATTAATACGTTTTCTTTGTCTGGTATAATATGGGCTGTATTATTGCCTTTCAGCGAATTTGGATTTGAATTGTCATGAACGTATTCTTTAAGTTCTCCAGTTGCTGTATTTATTTTTTTTAATCCTTTTGTTGTCGCTAACCATAAATTTTTATTCTTGTCGAAGTACATTTCTCGAACATGATACCCCTTGCCATATTGATTTCTTTTATCTATAAATACATTTTTATGCGTGTCAAAATACAGAAGCCCGTCGAGTGTTCCGATCCATATATTGTTCAGGTTGTCTGGTGCTCCTGAAATGAAGCCAGAAGCGTAATCGTTCGTTGAAAATTTATAGCATGTAGGTTCAAGTTCTAAAGATGTGATTTTATACAAGCCATCGTTTCCAGCTAAGACCCACAGCGTGCCTTCATTGTCTTCAAATATATCTTCTATATCTCCTTTGATGTATTTTAATGCAAGAAGTGTATCCGCTGTATAATTATAGAAGCGAGCTCGTTTGTGATCATATAGGTTCAAACCATGTCGGGTGCCAATCCACAGATTGCCTTTCGAATCATTTAAAACTGTTTTGATATTATTGCTGCTAATAGAATAGGGGGTATCGCTATTTATAAAAACAGTGAATTGATACCCATCATATTTGTTCAAACCGTTTTCTGTTCCAAACCACATGTAGCCGTTTTTATCTTCGGTGATTGTTCGGACTGTCGCTTCGGATAAGCCATCTTTTAAATTTAGTTGATGGAACACATGCGTGTTCGTTTGTGCGAACATCGCAACAGAAAAAGTAATGCTAAAAATAAAGCATAGTGCTTTGGAATACATAATTATATTTTAGGGTATTTTAACTATAATTAATTGAGTGTAAATATAATTAAAAAGGTCTGGAATGTTGTATTTCAGACCTTTTTATGAAACTTGCTTGCGTTCGATTACTTCACTATCAGCTTTTTAGATTCGATGCCAGAGGTTGTTTGAAGCGTTACAATATACAATCCAGAGGATAAATCACTGATTTGCATTTCTTGTGCATACAAGTCAGAATTATAATAGCGCAATCTATTTCCTGTTACATCTGTTACGGTAACACAGATTACATCTCCTTCAGAGAAGTATGATGTAATTGTAAAGCTACCATCATCACTCGGGTTGGGATAAATATTCCAGTCGACAGTATTTTCAAAGTTGATAACAGCGATTTTTGAATACGTAAATGTACCATCTAAATCAACTTGTTTCAATCTATAATATGAAATGCCAGCCAATGGGTCATTATCATATTGTATGTAATTGATAATAGATGTGCTGTTTCTGTTGCCAGATACCGTCATGATGGTTTCATAATTGATGCCATCTATAGAGCGCTCGATTGCAAAATAATCATTGTTTGTTTCTTCAACTGTTTGCCATACAATTTTTACGCTACCGTTTTCTTTGACCGCCTTAAACGACACAAGCTTAACAGGTAGTGGTACACATGGATTGGTGCAACCAGAATAACCTAGGTATGTACTTGGGCCAAGCATTAATTTACTTTGGTCAAATTGTACACTACTACTGGTAAATACTGCGCCGCCTAAATAGCTACTTCCAATTAAGTCAAATGTGCTAGCATTGATTTTAGTTACTTGCCAATAACCATTTAGATTTGAAACCCCTGTTACACCAATGATATGAATGTATTGGAGGTTATTTAATCCAGACCCACAAGAGAAGTTTCCTGTAATTCGATATGCACCACTACCATTATTGGATACCGAAGTAAGTGTTGTTAAACATCCACCACCATTCATAGGGGCAGCACCACAAAAATTTAAGTTGACATTGCTAAGGAATGGATTATTAATAGCAGTACTACTTGCCGTTGACGAACCCATAACAGATGCACAACCTGAAATCAAATTAATTGGGGTGCCATTCCATGTAGTTATATTGGTTGCAATGTTTAATAAACTGTGGTCATCCATATTTAATGTACCACTGTTTTTGTATAAACTATTTACTG
>JAYTLG010000186.1:0-25764 GCA_043729555.1 Cytophaga sp. | reverse complement strand
TAGTTAAGCAAAACATGCCTCGGATTCTTAAAATCTCAAAAGCATAATTGTTATTTAAGTCTTGTAAAACGGTCAACCCTATTTAGGCATTGACATTTTAATACTTAGTACTTTGTACTTAGTACTCGGTACTTTTGAACTTCCTTTTCACTAATATTGTATTCTTATTTCTTAGATTAAAAGCATGCAACATGTCTGAATTACAGAAAGAATGGTTTGATACTTGGTTTGATACGCCCTATTACCATATTTTATATAGCAATCGGGATGAAACCGAAGCAGAGGTGTTCCTCAATAATTTAATGAAGTATTTGCAAGCCCCGCAAGGAGCTACAGTCTTGGATCTGCCCTGCGGGAAAGGACGTCACGCATTATTTTTGGCTGAAAAAGGTTTCAAATTGACAGGTGCAGATTTGTCGACAGCTAGTATAGCATTGGCGAAATCGTATGCGCCGGCAGGTGTGGAGTTTTTAGTACATGATTTGCGCAAACCTGCTTGGACAGAGTCGTTCGATTATGTATTGAATTTATTTACCAGCTTTGGTTATTTCGAAACAGAAGCTGAAGATAGAGCTGCATTTAATACACTTACCAAAGCATTGAAAAGGGGTGGGCGCTTGGTGATTGACTTTATGAATGTGACGCGGGCTGTTAATTTGTTGAAAGAAGAAGAAATCAAAAATATTGAAGGTATCGAGTTTCACCTAAAGCGTTATTTGAAAGATGGCTATATTCACAAAGAGATTCGCTTTGAAGCTGATAATACCCCATATTTCTTTACAGAACGTGTTAAAGCGTTAACCTTAGATGATTTCAAGGAATTCATTACCTTTGCAGGACTTACATTAACAGATGTTTTTGGTAGTTATCAATTAGATAGCTATGATGCCATGGAGTCTGATCGTTTAATACTGATTGTTAAAAAATAACCAACATGCTTGTTAGTGCTATAATATTATTTTTGGTTGCCTTTGTACCTGCCATACTTGTATATTTCACATCCGCAAAAGGGACTGAAAATTTTAAATTTATTTTATCGTTTAGTGGAGCGTATTTATTTTCAATAACGGTGATTCATATTTTGCCCGAAGCCGTTACCGAATCGGGAAACTTTAAGCTTGCCGGTATTTTTGTTTTGTTGGGATACTTTCTTCAAATGTTGATTGAATATTTCTCTACAGGTGTTGAACACGGACACATACATTTGCACGAAGATCATAAAGGCACACAAAAATACTTCATTTTATTAGCTATGTGTGTGCATGGTTTACTTGAAGGTACATTATTAATGCATCCCTCTCACGCACACGAAGAAGGCGATGCCGACACATTATTAATTGGTTTGGTGTTGCATAAATTGCCAGAAGCTTTTGCTTTGGCTGCCGTATTGATTGGTCTGATGAAACACCGTGTTTCGTTGTTTGGCTGGCAATTGATATTTGCATTGGCATCTCCTGTAGGTTTGTTTGTAAGTGATTACTTATCTGATCAGGGTATTTTAGATGCTGAAGGGATGGGTTTGTTGTTTGCGTTATTAGCTGGTAATTTCTTATATATTTCTACTACCATCTTTTTTGAATCCAATCCACAACATAAATTTAAAGCCAATCGCTTAGCGATGTCATTGCTTGGTGCTATAGCCGCTGTGGTTGTAGAGTATGTGTTGGCGTAATTGTAATGTGCCTATAGTTCGTTTTGATATAGATAGTCTATAAATGACATTTGTATTTTCTGCATTCTATCTCTATTCTTGATATTTAAAATGTGTGCTGTAATTACTTTTTGATTGGTCTAATTCTCTTCTATTAATTCTTTAGAAAGCTTTTGAGTGATTTTGTCTAGATCTAAAATATTTTCTGAAATTTTAGACGCACAATATTCTTTTTCTTCTTTAGAAATGTTCTGGTTGGAAAGATTTAGTAAGCCTATTATTCGGGCAATGTAAGCCCTTATCTCATGGGCATTGGTATAAGCAAGACTTTTAATGCGTTCGTTTTGTATAGATAATTTTGCTGTGCGTTCCGTTACTTTATTTTCCAGAGAAGCATTTAGTATGTTTAGAGCTTGATTTTTATTATTTAATTCTTCCGTCAGTAGAAATAACTTTTTTCGATTTACATGATAGGTGTATTTGAAAAATAAAAGCGATGAATATAAAAAAAATGAAATGATAGACTTAGAAAGTACGTAATAGAGATGGTATTTTTTTATAAACTCCAGATCATCTAACTTATTGAAATGCGAAATTAAAACAACGTCAAATTTCCATATTGCTATCAAATACAAAATAATGATCGTGTACATTAGTGGTTTTTCTTTTTCAAAAGAAAATATAAAAAAAGGAATGATACCAATGGTCATTAATGCATAGGGAATCCATAGAAACATACCTGCATGTATAAAGTTGGTTATGAAAATTGGGTAGACTATCAAAACAAATGACGGATAAATAGCTGTTAATATTTTGGCAAGCTTTGTTTGATTAACACTTGTTAGTATAAGTCCTAAGGTTGAAAAAGCGATCACTAAAAACGTTCTAGAATAACTCTTGACACCATCGTTTGAAAGTAAAACAACGGAAAGAAAAAGTGACATGCCAACTACAAAGATTAAAAGTAAATTAATCGAATTGGTAATTCGGATGTATTCTTTATCTAATGGATTTTCTTCTGAAGATGTTCCTAGATTTAAAATTTTTTGAAGTGGTGACATTCTAACATATAGTTATAGTTTTCAAATAGTACCATCGTCATTTGTATATACCAAAAGTGCATTTTTTATTGTTACGCAAGCTTACATCTTTAAAGAAATGTACAATAATTTAAGATAAAAACAATTTACGATTCAATTGAAATATCTTTTAGTTTAAGAGGATTTATATTTGTTGTCCGCCCATTACCACAACCTCTGAGCCTTCGGCTAAAAAAATCGAGGTTGGTTTTGTTTCCAAAAACGGCACAAAGGCTTCCCCAAACAATTCTTTTGTACTGTAAGAGAAGTTTAGATTGAGTATCCGATAGACCTTCCATCGGGGATGCTTCACTTCGTAGGCAGATGTTTTATTGCCGGATCGTTTTGTGTATCCCCAATAGTGTTCTGTTATAAATTCCGCCTCGCTTCCTTCTTTAATATCAACAGGTTCAAGCCCTGCTTTTACGCGTATGAAATTCCATTTATTATTTACTTTCCATTCGTATTCTACTCGTTGTTCGGTTTCTAGGATATCCCATTGATGACGCATGGGAAGTGTTTGATAATGCTCACCATAAAATGTATTTGCTACAAAAGAAATCATCGTCTTCGGTACAATTTCTTTGATGAAAACGACTCCGCGCTTCCATTCACCATTTTCTTGATAGCGAACATAGAAGCGTAAATTCAATTCGGGGAAAGATGTGTGAGCTGGTATAGAGATGCCTTTTACTTTTACCTTATCAAACAAAAAACCAACGATAGAAACATAGCAGGTGTCATTCCAAAAATCTAATTCTGTATTTATTGGTAGATACGGCTTTAGTATTTCAGGGTCTATAGCATAGTTTGCTAAGATGAGTTTTTTCCATTCTGTGGTAAGAAATTTCGAAGGCATAAGATGCTGTTACGTATGTTGTAAAGATAGGTAGATAGCAATGTATTTCTATCTTGAATTAAATAAAAATAGTCTAACGTTTCGAATCGTCAGACTATTTTTATTGGCGAAAGCTATTTCTATTAAATGTTTATTTCAAGGTAACCAGCCATTAATGACTCGTCGGTAGGTTTTGCGATTTGCTTTTCTAGTAGTTCTTTGTCCATATCTGCAATTTCAGGTAGTGGAGAAACAATCATTTTCTCTTCGGTTGTAAACGTTCCGTCGCTAGTAGGTTTTGCTTTATTTGCAACTAAAGATGCTATTGAAAATTCTCTTGCTCGGTACGTGAATTGTGCAGCTTTTTTATAATCTTTTGCAAGGTATAATTGTTTTGCATAACGTTCGTATTGCACACCTTTTCCAAAATCTCCAGTAAAATTCTTGCCGTTTTTTACAGCCATTTGATTCATGCCCAATAAACGATTTGTTTTCAATAGCATGTTTTTTGTTTTAGTAGGGTCGGGTTGTACCGGTGATTGAGATTGTAACATAAATGCAAAAATCACAAACACGATAAAAGCTAATGTCTTTTTCATAGAATAAAAGATTTGTCTAATTATGAAGATAATAAAATAACAGAAAAGAATCAATTCGGAAAATTGAATTTTAATCTAGAAATTAATACGTATAATAGAAGTGAAGAGTTGTTTGTATGATAGCATTAACGATACACAATAATTTGTACACTATCTGTTGTCATTGTTCCCTTAATGGGCGCTACGGTCAATTCAGGGCAATCACATTGGCTTAATTGAAGTGTATCGTATTCGGAACCGTTCATACTAAAAGATATTACACAATTTTCTCGTTTGTGCGTAAAATGTCGATTGTCGCTTGATATAGCATGACTCATATAACTATCGAGTGTGTCGCGATATTTGTTTTCAACACGTAATGTAAATTGAATGGTCGAATCTCCCAATGAAAATAATTCAAGGCTTTGTTCAAGACTATCATTTGATAGATGATAATTGCGCTTTAATATAACAGATGTGTTAACCATATTGGTATTATTGCAAGCGACACATAAAAGAATCGTTGATAGTAGTACAATGTATTTTGACATGTGAAATGGAAGAATTCTTTTGATAAATGTATGTATTTTCTAGTAAATAAAGAGCATAAATGTATGAAACAAGGGCTGTTCGGAATACTTAATACACGTTATGGAAACCAATATGGCTCAATAATTGTATATTAACGATATATGCTATTATAAAATAATTGTATTTTCAACCAACAATCCATATGTATATAAAATTTAAAATTATCCGTATTGCTGTACTGGCTCTTGCAGCATTGGCTAGCATGTCGTTTTTATTAAATCCAGATTACACAAAGAGTTCGGTTTCTTTTAAAATTAAAAATGCAGGTATTGGCGTTGATGGTATATTTAAGACCTTTGAAACCTCAATTGATTTTAATGCAACTGAAAAAGCACCCAGTTCGATTAAAGCAACCATTCAAGTTAAAACAATAGATACGGGCATTGAAGGTCGCGACAATCATTTGCGTAAGGAAGAATATTTTAATGAAGCTAAATACCCCGTAATAACGTTTCAGAGTGATAAAATTCTCAAGACAACAAGTGGTACATTTATCGCAGAAGGTATGTTGACAATGAAAGGTGTTTCAAAGGCTGTTAAAATTCCGTTTACGTATGTGGAGAATATTTTTGAAGGAACATTCACACTCGATCGCCTTGATTACGCTATTGGTGGAAAAAGTTTGACTATGGGTGATGATGTAGAAATTAAAATTAAAGTGTCTATACTTAAATAAAATAGCTGGCTTTTTCGTGCTTGTGTCTTTTCTACCAAGCACGAAAAAGTCTTTTATGTAATTGAAATAATGAAATTTTTAAATATGAACATGACACAGCAGGAATGGCTAAGTTGCTGATTTTTAGAATGGATTTGTTGTAATAATTTCAAACCACTTGTGACGTTACTGTGAAAACAATCCTATTGTCGTTTATTTTTTCTATGCTAACATTTCCATGAATCTTGTCCATGATACGTCGGCACATATACGGCTCACTTGTAAGATTGAATAGGTATCCCATATCTTTTTGATACGGAGCAAAAAAATTATCCAGATATTTATCGTCCAATTTTTTTGATTCGAAGGCCAGCGCAAACATAAAGGAAAATCCGTTAATAGACATGCTTAGTTGAGGGCTTGTGTTGTCAAATCTGCGCATTTTAGAATAAATCGCATATAGATTTTTCATGCCTTCTGTTAATAATGCAACATCTGCAAGTGTGTCGAATTTATTTTTATCGCTAATGTCTGTTTGAATGTTGGTTGTTTGATAGAAATCTTCAACGAATTGAAGCAGGTTTACAGGCGAAAGTGTAATTGTATGTTGATTTATTTTAAACACTTGTGATGTGACAGATAGTTCTTTGTCTAGTTGTGTAGCACTATCATTAACCAATTGTATCAATCCTTTTAATTTTTCTGAATCTTTTTCTAGAATACTTAAATTATATAATCCCATGATAGAGCGTATGGGTCCTTGAAGATTGTGCGAAGATCTATAAATAAAAGTTTCAAGGTTTGTTTGCGCATTTTCAATAATTTTGTTTTTAATATTTATGCGTTTATGCATCGATATTAAAAAATTTTCTTTTTCAATATTTTCAACGATGTATGTATAAAATAAATAGACGGAAGCTATAAGTGACATAATTACATTGACGTTGCTCATCAATGTAATAGCGCTTTGTTCTAATTTTATAGGTTTGAAGTCAACCAATTCTGCCACTAAAATAGAAGCTCCAATGTGGATGTTGTTTAGTATTAAATAAAATTTATTTCGGTTATCTATAATGAGAAGTAATACGATGTATTCAGCAATATAAAAAAGACTCGCACTGATAGAATTGCCATAATAAAAATTTGAAGTGAATACGGTGTTCGTTATAAAACATAGCAATAAGGTGCCGGCAAGGTTTACATTTTTTTTATGAATATAAAAGGCGATCAGCAATAAGGGCGTAGACGCCATAGTGATTTTAACTACATCAAGTGCGCCTGTTATAATATCAGGAATACTACTTAATGTTGTTATGACTAATATTGCTATCAAATATTGTCGAATTCGACGCTCTCTACGAGCGAGTTCGTGTTTATAAAAATTATTCATGGTTAAAAATTGCTATCGTATGCATGAATGCCGGTTTGTATCAAATACTGTCGGGGTAATAATACTTAATATAGTATTTTATCGGTGCATTGCATGTAACATACAACGTTTAATGGATTATTTCGTTAAAAGACCTATCCATTTTAAGTATTTCACTTATTTCTATGAGATATATTTTATATACGTGCGTGTTTTTGTTTTGTTCCGCTTTTAGGCTTGAAAAACAGCATTATAGAGTTGAATGTGGACAATCGGCGCAATGGGTTGATGGGGTCGCCTTATGTAATGTATATGATAATGACGTTTTCTTAACCTTGAGTGATGCGCCTAATTATAAAGAATATACCTCTTTTCGCCTAAAAATGCAGAATATTGGCAGTGATACATTGCTTTTGAGTCCTCAAAAGATTTCGTTAATCCGGTATTTTGAAAATCGAATAGATACAATCCCAATTGTTGATCCAGAAGTATGTATTCGTGCTTCAAATGAAGCCATTTTTCAAAGCGAAAAGGATATAGAAATTATAGAAAAGTCGAAAAATACACAAAATTCAGTTGTTAGCATTGTGAAAATAATTCCTGGTGCAAATAAGATTAATACGAACAGCTCGAACAGCAATGTGATTTATCAAGAAAAATTGGCTTCTGCAAAACGAAAATTAAATGTAGCCCAAAATGATAAAAAATATTGGGAAACAAATTCGTTGCGCACGAATACTATAGCACCTTTAAGCTTTGTAGATAATAAGATCTATTTTAAGCCTGAAGGCTGTTTAAAAGCTCTTGTACACATCGAAACAACTATTCGCAGCTATGATTTTTTAATCATAGCTGCGAATTAATTATTTCTAATGTGTTGGTCTTGGAATGGTTTCGATGGTGTTATGCTAAAGCAGTTCCATGCTTTTTTATTTTTTCAATCCAATTATTTCGTTGATCCTTTGTTGATTTTTTTACAATACCTATATACGTAACCTTTACAGGTGCAATCCCACAAAATTCCAAAGTTGACTTTTTTAATTGATTTACACTGGGCTTTCCATAAAACAAACTATAGTACCAACTAGGTTGATCGAGTGTTGTGATGATATGTGCCGTTTTTCCTTTTAGTAATTTATCCCACCAGACAGAGTTTTCTCGATATTTAAAAGCAAATCCGGGCAAAAAAACGCGATCAATAAAACCTTTTAATTGAGCAGGTAGACCGCCCCACCATACTGGATGAATCCAAACAAGATGATCTGCCCACGTTATTTTTTCTGAAGCATCGATTAAACAAGCTTCCATTACTTGTTGCTTTTGATAGCCAAATTGCAAACTGACATTAAAGGATAATTCAGCAATAACAATTTCCTTTAACTCAGCTCCAGCTTCGATTGCGCCTTCTTTGTATGCGTTTGCAAGCGCGGCATTGAAGCTGTCTTTGTTCGGGTGGCCGTTTATGAGTAATATTTTTTTCATAGAAATAGTAGGGTATATGTTCCTTAAAAATACCCATATATATATTCTATGTGTTAAGACATTTGTCTAGTGTTGCAGCTCTTTTTTCAGTCTGCTAAAATGGCGAGGTGTAATTCCTAGTAATGAGGCAATTTGATGTTGTGGGATTGCTTCTATGTATTGAGGGTGTTTTGTTCGCAATTCTTGATAACGTTGTTTTGCCGAATATTTTTGAAATTCAACAATTTTATTTGAAAGCTCAACGTAGTGCATTTCAGCAATTAGACGACCTGCTTTTTGCCATGCAGCTCCTTTGTTATAGAGTATATTTAAAAAATCTCTGGATAGAATAATCAACTCGGTGTCACATGCTGCTTGTATGTTTTCTTCAGTTGGTTTTTCTGTTATGAAACTGGTATAGGCTGAAAATAGATCATTTTCAAACGCTAGGCAACTTGTAATTTCTTCTCCTATAGGGCTTGTATAAAACAATCGTAATATTCCTTTTGATATGTATGCGATTTCGTTGCATACAGAACCTTCTTCAATTAAATATTCACCCTTTTTTAACGTTCTTTTGGGCAACAAATGAAGTATTTGAAGTTCTTCAGTGGTGAAAATATTTAGTGTCTTAAAAAAATCAATCATAGTGCAATACTTGGAAGTACAAATAAAATAAGTTGCAATGTTGTTACCATCAATGAGGTTATTGCCATCAATGCAATGATTAAAAATGCAATTGCTTTTAGATTAACATCTTTATTTTCTGTTTGAATGAATGATATGAGTACTAAAAATGTCTTTGTTGCTCTCCATGAAAATATAAAAAACAAGAATACCGATATTGCGAGCTCAATAAAAACAAAGCTGGGATGCGATGCATGAAAATAGCCACAGCAAAGAGATAATAATCCGAAGCTACCTCCAGATACTAACGCCGTTTTTGCCTTTGGCCCAATAAATAATACTGCAGCCAAGCCACAGGATATAAGGAAAAAGCCATAAAATAAGAATAATGTATTCATACGTGTTGTGTTAGATTATTTAAAATTTTCAGTCAACTTCCCACTTTTTTATTCGGGTTTTACTTGGGTATTATTATTCAGTGTTACATTAAAGCTTGGTGCTTTATAGTCTTTGGAGAGGTAGCTTGTTGGGATGGTTGTTGTATTGCCATCACGTGCAGATCTATAATGTGGCGACAATATTTCAATGCCGCGCTCGTTGCAAACATCTTGAATGTTTTGATGTAAGGCTGAATAAATGTCCGCTTGTTTGTTCGGTTCTTTTGTATATGCATTTATTTGATAAGAAACATAGAAGTCATCTAAGCTCGTTTGCAAAACAAATGGTTTAGGCTCATATAAAATAAAATCTGTTTTTGCTGCGGCTTCAATCAGTGCTCCGTGCAAATCTTTCCAAGGTACATCATAACCGATAGTTACTGTGGTGTGAATGATTAAGCCGACACTAGGTGCTTCACTACTGTAGTTAACCGTATGGCTATTCATGATTGTAGAATTGGGGATTGAAATAATTTCATTTTTGATTGTGCGTACACGTGTTACAAGCATCGACTTTTCAATCACATCACCAACTATTTCGCCAATTTTAACACGATCGCCAATTTTAAATAAACGCATATATGTCAACACAAGGCCTGCTACAATATTGGAAAGCGAACCTGCAGACCCGAACGTAAACAAGAAACCTAAGAATACGGAAACGCCTCTAAATACAGGGGAATCACTGCCTGGTAAATACGGGAAGATTACTACAATTAAAAATGCCAATAACAATACTCGTACTATTTGATAGGTAGGATTGGCCCAGTCTGGATAGAAATTCGGCAGTTGCAGCCGCTCGGATTCAATTTCATTTTTAATGAATTGCACACCTTTCATGACGTATCTAAAAATGATAATCATAACTACAATGGTGATCAGATTTGGTAAATAATGCCATAAGCTAATGAAGAAACTTTTAATCGGGTCAAGTATGTAACCAAATAAAATGCTTGCAAAATCTTTTGTCCAAGGAAAGATTCCAAAAAGTATGGGTAGCGTAATGTAGACACTTAGTGATATTAAGATCCATTTTACAATTGTATTGATTGTGAGCAATACTTTTACCTGTCTAGTTGAATCTAATAATGTGTAGTTGTTTATTTTAAAACCCGTTAAGTGCGTGTGTTCAAGATTTGACATTTTTTCTGCAATCCATCCAAATAATTTAATGATGTAGTAGATTAAAAAACTTATTGCAATAATAACGAGCAAGGCCATTCCTGCTTCTTTGACGAGTGTTGATACGTTCGTTTCAGATTTATATTGAGCTAAAGATGCGTTGAAAATGCTCAGGTATTTGTTTGCTAGATCAATTCGATTGGTATTGTTCCATAAAGCATCATTTTCTGAAATACTCATGACAATGGTTTCTCCCGAAACAATGTCAATCGTAGCGTCCAGCCCTACTAATGATAATGTGTCTTTATTGTTCTGAATTCTACTGCCTAGTTTTTGTAATCGTTCACTAATTGCCTGTGCGCGTGCTGCCGCAGATAAACTACCTGATCTTGTATAAATATTGAATAAGGTATCGTTAAAAAAACCAAATACCGGATAATATTTTGCGGTGTTTTTTAATGAATCTATTTTTGCTTTTTGGTCATTGAGGCGTTTGGTGTCACGTTCTTGTAATTCTTGTAGCTGTGCCTCCAGTTCTTCTTTTTTATAGTTGTCACTGGTTTTTAAGGAGTTTAATTGATTTTCTAAAGCAGCTTTTTTTACAGAATCCTCAATACGTAAATGTTCAATTTTATCAATTTTTTTTCTGTATTCAACCAACAATGCAGCATTCATTGAATCTTTTGCTCTATATACACTGTCTTTTTTTGCTGTTTTTTGAGCAGATACGGTTAATGATGACAATAGTGCAACGACAATAATAATAAAGTGTTTCAGGTACTTCATTTGTGTGTTGGGTATAGGAAAAGTTTCTTTAAACGGTTACTTGATGTGTAAGACCTTATTTGAGGTGATGATTCTTTTTTACCGATTATTTAAAGCTACGTAATTTTTATGAACAAATAAGCAGGTTCCAACACGATAGACTGCATTTTTAGACGTTTTAACAGTTTTCTTTTATTTGGAATTTATTCTATAATTTTCACTACGTACGTATATTCTTCAATATTTAAGCGCTTCAGAGGGTACGAAATGTATGTGAAATTTATATTCTTCGAAATAAAATGCACGCCGGCTAGGGGCGGAAACATGTAAAAATCGGTGTTGTAGAAAATTGTACTTTTATTGGATATGTAAATAAGGCACCAAATATAGATTGGTTGTAGGGTAGGGTAAGGTGGATTTTATCTAAAAGCTAAAAATGACAATTAGTGTACGAATAAACTTTTTTATGCATCAATTCCACATTCTTAAAGATTGACTTCTCAAAAAAATCGGGTCAAATATTTTAGTATTTGTTTCTCAAATATTCAAACAAACTAATATTCGATAATAATAAAATCATTCCATAAAATACATCTTCGATTGGAATGGTAAATATACGTATACCTAAATTTTCAGAATCGTTATATAGAACGACGGCTTCTTTTGTGAAACCTCCAGTTAATATTCCATTGGATAGTAAAAACGGAATAAAAATGACACCGTAAACTAGGTAGAAAAGGGTTAGGAAAGATATTTTTTTGTATTGCAAGAATATCAGGAGGCAAGCCAATATGATTGCTGTTGAACAGGTATACCATTTATTATAAAAGATACATGTTGCAGTAATAGTTAAAATGATAAGTGCGTACGAAATGTATTTTCCAATGCTGTTATTTTTCAATTTTTCGCCAATGAAAATATCGAATGCATGATAGGTAAATACACATGCATAGGGTACGCAAAGAAAAAATAAATATTCTTCAATAGGCAAATCGAAAAAATACACTCCAGTTAAATACTTGGGGTTAAACGACCAAATCTTCATGTGTGTGAATTGTATATCCCATACAATAAAAAACAAGCCTACAGGTATTACAGCACCTATAAAATAAGGCCATTGTTTGTGGAATTTCAGCTTCGGGTGAAAACTGAAGATAAAACAAACGATGATAACGAAGAAGTCGACTAATAAATATAAGAATTTCGTTTCCATTAATTTGTCGGGTTTCTTAAGGCTTCTCTAAAATATTTTAACGGAACATAGAGCATACCAAAACATTGACTTTCTTCTTTACCTTGATTTTTATGATGCATTTTATGTGCTTTTCGAATGGCAACAATATAGAAAAAAGTAGATCGCGTAAATAGTTTAAACCGCTGGTGGATAATAATATCGTGAACAACAAAATATGCGAAACCATAGGCCATGATACCAATGCCTATATAGAGTAAATAGTTATACTCTTCGTAGTATGCTCCTAAATAAGACAATATTATTGACGGTGTAGCAAATATGACAAAAAATAAATCATTCTTTTCTAATACGTGTTTGTGTTTATAATCGTGATGGTCTTCGTGTAAAGTCCATAAAAAACCGTGCATTACATACTTGTGTGTAAGCCAGGTAATCATTTCCATGACAATAAATGTTGCTAGTGTTATTAAAATCATGTTAATTTTTAATTTTTGCTTTGTTCAATTTTATAAAAGTAACCAGTGCGATGTCGCTATTTAAATCGGCAATATATTTATTTATTTCTACTTCGTCGCTTTTTATATTGTCGTTATACCCCAAGAATGAAGGTGTGTTCTTTTGAATGCAAAATCGCAGAAACTTTAATTCAATATTTGTAGGGTCTTGTTTGATTGCATCTTCCAAATTTTTCTTCCCTGAATTGAAATAACTTAATTTTTTATACACGTTTGCAGTGTAATTACAGAGCATCATTTCGGATATACCCTTATACCCTAAATAAATTGCTTTGCTTGCAGTTGAATATTGCGCTGTTAAACTATTCAATGTATTTGCCGATGTTTCATTATTGGCAGCTTCTTCAAACAAGGTTCTAAATTTTAAAGTCAAATTCTCTTCAGCACTTAGTTGTAGTGTGGAAAGCATTAGAACGATAGTAATGATCGATATTTTCATTAAATAAATTTAAGGTTGTATTTGAAGTAAGATTTCAATAGTAACGATATTTTTTCATGTGCGGGTATGCGTATCCTATCGTGTAGTAATGAATTGGGACTCGTTTTTTGTATTTTTTTCAATAAGTTTATATAATAAATATACGCCACATACACGCCAAAACGTGCATTTAGAGGCAGTTTTTTAATTCCAGTAAGAGCTTCCTTAAATTCAGCTTCAATTTCTTTTTCAATTTCTTTTTTTGTTTCAAAATTAAATGTGTCGAGATTGATATTGGGAAAGTAAAGTCTGCCCAATGTGTGATAGTCTGCGTTCAAATCTCTCAAAAAATTGACTTTCTGAAATGCTGACCCTAATGTTTTAGCATAGGGCTTTAAAATTTCGTATTCACTTTCATTTCCTTTTGTAAATACTTTTAAACACATCAAACCAACTACTTCTGCAGATCCAAAGATATAGGCGTCATATTTTTTTTGATTGTAATCATGAATTCCCAAATCCATTTCCATGCTATGTAGAAACGCTTCAATAAGTTCCAAGGGAATATCAAATTCATTCACTACTTGTTGAAAGCTATTTAATACGGGATTGGTACTGATGCCTCTTTCTATTGCTTTGTAGGTATCTATTTTGAACTCTTCTAGCAAATCCTTTTTGTTGTATTCATGAAAGGAATCTACAATTTCATCGGCGATCCGAACAAAGCCATAGATGTTATAAATAGGCTTGTGAATACTTTTGCTTAAACAGAAAATACCAAAAGAAAAGCTCGTACTATATTTTCGAGTAATGTTCTTACTTGTCTCTAAACTAACTTTGTCGTAAATAGATTTCATAAGTCTTATGATTTTAGTAAACTTGTTGCAATTTTTCCAGATATAAGGGACGGTGGTACACCTGGTCCAGGTACCGTTAATTGTCCTGTATAGATTAGATTCTTTATTTTTTTATTAATCATTTTTGGTTTTAAAACGGCCGTTTGTTTTAACGTGTTTGCTAAACCATACGCATTGCCCTGATAAGAATTGTAATCGCTTACGAAATTTTGCACACTATAGCTTTTTTTATAAACGATGTGTTCTAAAATAGATGTTCCACAAAAAGATTCTATTCTTTTGATAATGGGTTCAAAATAAGACTCTCTGATTGCTACTGTATCTTCTAAGCCTGTAGCAATGGGTATCAAGACAAATAGATTTTCCATGCCCTCTGGTGCCACTGTAGGGTCTGTTTTAGAAGGGCAACACACGTAAAACAAAGGTTTGCTCGGCCATTGAGGATTTTGATAAATTTCTTCTGAATGTTTATCAAAGTCTGTATCAAAGAAAAGTGTATGGTGAATTAATTTATCTATCTTCTTATTTACACCCAAATAAAATATCAAACAGGAAGGCGCAAATATTTTTGATTCCCAATATTTTTCACTGTAATTTCTATCGGCAGGTTCTAGTAATTCTCTTTCAACAAAAGCATAATCTGCCGAAGCTATAACATGGTCAGTCGGAAATTGTCCTTTGTTTGTTTCAATCGCTACTACTTCTGCATGCGCTACGATTAGTTTTTTTACTGTTGTATCAGTTTTAAAAGTTACACCAAGCGACGTTGCTAATGCACTAAGACCTTCTATTATTTTAATCATTCCCCCCTCGGGATACCAGGTTCCGCCTGCTAGTGCGGCGTAATTCATTAACGTATATAAAGCGGGTATTTGATTTGGCATGGCTCCCAAAAACAAAACAGGAAACTCCATGATCGCACGTAATTTTTGATCCTTGAAATGTTTGTGCACGTATGTTTTTACGGAAGTAAATAAATGTGTTTTATGGATACCTTTTAACACATCAAGTGTAGCATACTCAAACCATGAAAGACCAGGTTTATAGATGAGCTCTTGCATACCAACCTTATATTTGAATTCAGCTTCTTCTAAAAAAATCTGTAGTTGTTTTGCAGCACCTTTTTCAATTTTTTCAAAGGCTACATACAATTTGTTTATATCGGCAGATACTTGAAACAAGGCATTGTTTTCATAAACCAATTGAAAGCCAGGGTCCAGCAGGTTTAGCTTATAAAAATCGGATGTTTTTTTACCAAAATCAGCAAAAAAGCGGTCAAACACTTCAGGCATCCAATACCAACTTGGTCCCATATCGAAGGTGAAGCCGTTTTCGGAAAAAGAACGTGATCGACCTCCAATTTCAGCATTTTTTTCAAAAATGGTAACTTTATAGCCTTTTTGTGCGGCATAACATGCTGCAGACAAGCCAGAAAATCCACCACCTATAATTGAAAGTTCTTTCATTTTGTTTGACTTTTTATTAAAAATATTAAACAAAATAGACAAATCCAAATTTATAATTTAAATGCGGACTCTAAATCGTTTGGTGTATGTAAGATTGAAATGCGTTTATTCGGTAAATGGATCAGTTTTGTATTGACATTTGTTCCGCTAATGAATAATTTGAATTTGGAATCAAAGTCTAATATTTTATTTATGCAATCATTAATTTGAGTCTCCGTTTTACGACTAATAAAGAATGTAAATAAATAATCAGGTTTAATTGTGTCAATAATTAAATTGAGCTCGCCTATCGGTAAATTTTGGCCTAAGTTATAAACTTGAAAACCTTTTTCTGTTATTAAATATTCTGTAAACAACAGACCTATTTCATGCCACTCTTCTTCGGGTAAAAAAAGTACAATTTTTTGTTTGATTTTTAGTTTTTTGGGAAGTGTCTCGATGGCAAAAATGATTTTTTTTCGAATCATCGAAGAAGCAAAATGCTCTTGTATCGGGCTTGTATCAGTTGTAGACCATAAGATTCCTATTTTTGTTAAAAAAGGATAGATTACTTCCGTCATTGTTTTTTGCATGCCAATTTTGAAGTGAATTTCATCAAAGGTAGCGTTGAACAATTCTATGTTAAAATGTATAGTAGCATCAATAAATTTACTTATAAAGATTCCGTAGCTATGTTCTTCTTTAGTGATTTGTAGAATGGTTTCTTTTAATTCTGTAGCGGAAAGAACAGAAATTTTAGAGATTTTGTAGCCTGCTTCTAATAAATTTACCGTGTTTAATAATTTTATAACATCCTCATTTGTATAATAACGAATATTGCTTGATGTGCGCGCTGGGTTTATAAGGTTATAGCGCTTTTCCCAAATTCGGATGGTATGTGCTTTAATGCCGCTGAGCTGTTCTAAATCCGCAATTTGATAACGGTCCATATTTTGTTCACTTAAATATAGACAAAGCTAAATAAAATGCGCGGCTCCTAAAAATCTTTGATATAGAATATTGTTATTATTGGAGCATCAGCGGGCAAATTGTTAGATATCGCGTGAAAACGAGTAGGTGCCCAAATTTTTATGGAAGGAATTCGTTTCTATCCTATTGAAAAATTTGCATTAAATATCATTAAAACGGTTTATAAACTAAATCTACCTATTCATTTAGTTTATAAACCCTGTGTTTTCTGTTTGAAGAAAGTTTAAAAATTTACATGATTTCAACGAATCGTTGCATGTTGACCACTTAGAATTGACTTACTCTTGCGTACGTGTTAAATTCAGTTCAGATTAAAATTTGGAACATTTTAAATGATTACTACTATGGAAAATAAAACAACAGTAAATGTATCTAATGCAGAACGCGTTGCTTCTGTATTGGTAGGGTCTTATTTAATATATCGTTCAATAAAAGATAGACCTAAAAATATAACAGCCATGTTATCTGCAGGTGTGCTATTATATAGAGGTGTTACAGGCCACTGCCCTGCTTATGAAGCTACCGGTAAAAAGAAATTGGCAGAACGAGCGCATAACATATCCATACAAACAGCTGTACTTGTAAATAGACCCATAGATACGGTCTATGCTTTTTGGAGACGACTTGAAAACCTTCCGTTGTTTATGACCCACTTAAAAAGTGTTACACAGAAAGAAGATGGAATGTCGGATTGGCATGCATACATTCCAAATGGTTTGGGAACAAGTATACATTGGGAAGCACGAATTATGAGCGAACATCCATGCACTGAAATCTCGTGGCAATCCCTTGAGAATTCAACAATCAGCAATAAAGGGAGAGTCACATTTGAAGATGCAGGTGAATTGGGCACCCGCTTACAGGTGTATATCAGTTACGAAGCACCGCTTGGTATGGCGGGTGAAAAAGTTATGTCGCTGTTTACACGGAAATTTGAATCTATGATCCGAACAGACGTATATAATTTTAAGCACTATGTAGAAAGTGGTGCTATACCATCCGAAAAATAATGAAATTGTAATTTATTTTATAACACTTTATAACTAGCTAATTATGAAAAAGCGAGGAGTTATTATAGGAGTATTTGCAGCGTCTGCTGGACTTCTCATGCTTACATCATTTACACCCAAACTAAAAAAAATCGACCTTGTTGACCCATTTGATCAAGAAAAATATTTAGGTAAATGGTATGAAATTGCTCGATTGGATTATTCGTGGGAACGTAACCTCGACAATGTTACAGCAACCTATTCTTTGCGCGATGATGGAAAAATTAAAGTAGATAATGAGGGCTATAATACAAAGAAAAATAAATGGGTCGAAATCATAGGTAAAGCTAAACCCGCTGGTGACTCTAAAGTAGGGCGATTGAAGGTGTCTTTTTTCGGACCCTTTTATGCTGCGTATAATGTTGTTGCAATTGACGACGCATATCAATATGCACTCGTTGTAGGCGAAAATACAAAGTATATGTGGATACTATCACGTGAAAAATCGATCCCCAATGATATGAAGGATCGTTATTTAGAAATGGCTAAAAAATTAGGGTATAACACCGATGCATTGGTGTGGGTGAATCACGATAGATAGTCGTTTTTGCGTGCAAAGGTGTGATTAAATAATTTCAGTTTGGTACTCTATATGCGTGTTAATCGTTAGTAGAGTAGCATTATAGATTTATCAATTCATGCAAGCGAATAGAAGGATAGTTTGTGCGCTCAATTGTGTATTTACTTACTACCTCAATAGCTTTAATTGATTCAATCTTAGATTTTGAGTAGATAGGAACAATTTCATGTTCTTCTAAGGTGTTGAATGTGTCTTGTATGAAATTGAAGTAATGATGGTCTGTTCGGCTGTCTATGGAATAATGGTGCAAATCAATTTTTATAGGAATACTTTCTATCGGGTATTTATATCCATATCGATTTATCTTGTCTTCTGCACCGCATGTATCCAAATGCGCGGGACTTAAATAATCTAATGTATACTCAATGAAATCATAATCTCTACTTATTGCAATAATAAGTTTGGAGTTGCATTTATGAATATTTTCATTTTCGACATATAGCAAAAGTCGCAAATGTATTACTCGGCCGTCGTCTTTGGTTTTGAAGTTGTAGCTAGCGCAATAATACGATTTTAACATGGTGGTAAGGGGCGTATGTGCAAAGGTAAATCTACTAATATGCTTTGACAATTGTATGCCTGTGAATTACAATTTTTGTGCAAAAATAAGTTGGATCGTTAATTTCACTTGTTCTTGTGTTTTACGCCGGTTGTCAGTTTTATTTATAGTTGCAAGTAGATCGTAAGTTATAATTTCCTGTATCATTTTTTCGAGCAAACACTAACACTTTATCCAGTGTTTATCGCAGCAGAACGCTTATTTATTTTGCATATACAACAAGTGTATCTGAAATAATATCATGCATGGCTTTGCGTTTTTTGTTGCTGTTAATGGTGAAAAAAGAAATCCATCCCAAAAACGACTTTATTGAAAAGCGCAGGTAGGCCTGAAATAGATTGATGGTGCGATCTGGATTGCTTGATTTATGTACACGAATGCCCATGATGTAATTTCCTATTGTGCAACCTAAGGTATGTGCTAAGGGTTCGTAGATGAAAAATAAAAAGATGAATAGAACGGCTCTAAGTTCGTCGGGTACCTCGGTAAAGTTATCGAGTATGGGCGCAATCATCGACATTGAAAATACGATAAACAATACGTCTATTACCGACGATTTAATACGGTCGGTGAGCGAAGGGTATACGATATTGTCTGCTTCTTGTAGAGTCTCGGTTGTGTGTAGTGTTTCTTCCATAATAATTGTTTGGAATTTTTTTCCGAAATGTATTTTATTGAAATTTGTTTTTGTTGACGTATAAAAACTTATTTTAATGAAAAATTAATGCGCGCTATTTTTTTTACGCGTACAGGCTTGCCATTATTTAAACCGGGCGTCCAATTGGGTGAACTTTTAATGACATCGATTGCCGCTTGATCTATGGAAGGGCAAACGCCTTTTCCTGGCACAATAACTACATTGCTAACGCTGCCATTTTTTTCAATAATATATTGAACATATACGGTTCCTTGTATTTTTAATTCTCTAGCATCTTTTGGGTAGATGACTCTTCCTTGAATATATCTGATAAAGGCGTCTTCGCCGCCACCTTGAAACAAAGGCATTGTGGTTGTAAAGATATGCGTTTCTGTTGAATCGTTGGATGTAGATAATGGAGCATCTTCCAAGGTAGTGTGAGGTCTAGTTTGTTGGGCATGTGTCAGTATGCAAAGATTGAAAAATACGAAGAGTAGAAACTGTTTTTTCATAGCTGTGTGTAATGGTTGAATAAAGATAGTGTTTATTTTGTCTGTTAGCCGCTGCGTATATAATTCTTTTGATAAAATGAAATTGCGCTAAATAATTGGTGATAAATTGTGTAATTCAAAAAATGTAATATTAATCAATAGTTTATGATGCCTTGACTGGTTACGATTTTTTTAGGTAAAAGTAAAATTATCGTAGAATGTATTATCTTTGATTTTATAAATTCAATCTATATCCATTCAGCTATAATTTTATGAGAATATTTTATTTAGTTTGCCTCTTTTTATCTTCCCAACTAACATATGCACAACACTTGAATTGTGGCGTCACTTCAGAAAGCTGGGAGCAGGAAATGTTACATGCCGTTAAAACTTCTAGCTTAAATAGCAATAGTAGAGTAACGACCGCTGGAATTAAATACATTCCGCTTACTATACATTTTGTAAGGCATACAAACGGAACATACGGCATAAATACTTCTGTAGAGCCCTTGTATCAAAGTTTAATGATGGTTAACAGGGTGCTGAGTTCTGTAGATATACAATTTTATGTAAATGGAAATGTTAACTATATAAATAACGATGCGTATTTAAAACCTGTTAGAGGAAGTGCAGATCACAATGCTTTATTGGCATTGGAAAATACATCCACTGCAAATATATGGGTGAATGATGGTTGGCAAGGTTCTGCTGTTGTAGCGTTTGGTGGACCTGCAGGACTTGAATTGTCGAATTTATTGTTTGCTACCGTTTCTCATGAACTGGGGCATTTCTTTACCTTGGCACACACATTTCACGTGGGTAATGGATTAGAGCATGTTGCTCGCACTGGACCAAATAGTAATTGCACAACAGCAGGAGATGGTATTTGTGATACACATGCGGATCCATATAATCTTACGGTGGCGAATGCTCAAATACAAGGGCAAAATCCAACAGTATCAAATTGTTCATTAACATCAAATACAAAAGATTTAACGGGTACATTATTTACACCCCCTTACGATAATATTATGTCGTATTATATTGGTGGCTGTGGCATGATTTTTACACCTGGTCAATATACACGCATCATAAATGGCTATAATCAATATCATAATGCCTATACAGAAATTACAGGTGCCGGAATTGTTGCTGCCCCAACAAGTTTACTTGTTGTCAATAAAGTTGGATATGATATCATACAATGGCAAAATAAAGTCAATGCGGTTGCAACGCAAGTAGAAATTTCTTCTGATAACGGTGCAACATGGCTTGTGATGAACGGAGAACTTAGCAATACGAATTTTACCATTATTCATAATGTTAAAAAAGCAAATGCGTATCTGTTCCGTGCCCGCCATTTGAATAGTTTAGCGTATTCTGCAACTGTTGCATATAGTCCGTCATTAAGCGCTCCAATAATTCCTATATACATGCACCACGCAACGTATTCGCTGCCTTCAATAGGTGCGGTGTCAATAAGCAATACCGCTCTTAATCAAGTTTCGGGAGATAATCGAAACTATTCTATATATAGTCCTTCAACGTCAATAACACTTTATAGAGGCGGTCTGTATTCAATAACAATTGCAAGTAACACCCCTGTGTTTGTTGAAAATACGGTTGGAATTTGGATCGATGAAAATCAAGACGGTGATTTTGATGATGCAAATGAATTGAAGTATCATTCAAGTGTGGGTAGCGCATCTAACAGTGCCAATTTTTTGGTGTCGGAAACCTGTGATACAGGCTATGTACGCTTACGCGTGCGAAATTTTTATGATAATGCATCGGGCGATTCGTATTCAACATCGAATGTGTCAGAGATTGAAGATTATGTATTGAAAATTACCAATGGCGAACAACCACAGTCGCCGTACTGCAGCCCAATAAGTACAATGCCTTGCGGTGGCACTGGTTCTGATTATGGAATTCAAACATTTAGTATTGCGTCGGCGTCATTCACAAATACATCTGCAATCTGTGGTGTTACTTCGCCTGGATATTCAGATTATACAGCACAAACTATAAATTTAACAGCTGGACAAACCTATTCGTTTGTAGAACGAAATCCGACTGCATGGGCACAAAGTGCTAAATACTTAGACATCTATTTGGATGCGAATCAAAATTCTATTTTTGAAAGTAGTGAACGCTTATACACTCACATACATGCAACAACCATTGCGGATCCTGTAAACGGTTCCATTTTAGTGCCAGCGAATGCAATGAATGGAGCAGCACGTTTGCGCATACGTGCCTATTACAATCCAATCGTAAATGCTTGTGGTGATGCTAACTTTGGCGAAACAGAAGATTATACAGTTGTAATTTCAGGTGGCAAAGAGGCACGGGTTATTAATACGTCCATCACAAATATTACGTCCAATAGTATGGTGGTGCGTTGGCAAAAGAAGGCTCAAAGCAATCCAACGGGTTACATTATTAAAATTTCGACAGATGGACAAAACTTTACTGCATTTGGTACGGCCAATGCTGGTGCTACAAGTTTTAATGCAACAGGTTTACAGGCCAATACACGTTATTATTATCAATTAATTGCAACCAATTCAATAAACTCGGATGCTAAAATTGTTTATGCATCTACAAGCGCAATCACTACAGCAATAGATCCAGCATTTAGTACACGTAGTGCATACAATGCATATCCAAACCCTGCAACAAATGAACTGCATATTGTAAGCACATTGTTATTGAATAGCAATCAGGAGGTACGTATTAAAAATATTGTAGGTCAATCCATTACATGCGCAATTATGGAAGAGGCAGATGGAATTGTTATACAAACAACCAATTTAAGTAAAGGTGTTTATTTTGTTGTAATAACAACGGCAGAAGAGAATCAAGTAATTCGATTTGTAAAGGAATAAAAAAGAAACGTTAAAAAATCCTCCGAGAATGGTATTGTTGAAGCAATGCTATTTTCGGAGGATTTTTTATTTGTGTGCACTCCGACAAAGGCGGAGTTTTTTTTGTAATCAAGATAACATTAAATGCCTCTGTCGCGACTCATGTCAGCACCCATTGTTAATGCATTACCAAGGCTTTGTTAATAAACGTAAAGGAGTTGGTATCTTGGTAATAAACAAAATAAAGTCCCGAAGGCAGTGCCTGTGTAGATAGTGTGATTTGTTTTTCTGAAAAGGGACTAGAGTTTAATACGACTTCTCCCAATGCATTCATCACAACTATGGTAGAAGTACTGTGGTTGTCTGCGCAGGTGATCGTTAGTAAATCAGATGTTGGATTTGGTGCAAGTGTGATTTTTGCTGAAGCGTGTGCATCAACATTGCGGAGTGATTGGTCATGTTTAAATTCCCAGAAATCATTTAAATAAGGGCTGCCACCACTAGCATTGACGCCCGTTCCAACGTAGCCCTTATTGTTTAGCACAAACGAAACGGAGTATGTTCTGCCAAACGTTCCAATGTCATCGATTCTTTCCCATGTATCATTTGCTAAATCGTATTTCCAAAAATCATTCATCACCGTAGAAGTATTGCCCGTTGTGCCACAGCCAACATATGCTGTGTTGTTAATCACAAATGCAGATGCTTGTTGGCGCGCAACAGGGAAGTCAGCTTTTTGTTCCCATGTATTTAAGATAGGATCATATGCCCAAATATCTTTTTGTACACCTGTCGCGCTATTGCCTAGGCCAACATAGCCTTTTCCGTTGAGTGTAAACGCAACAGCATCTGTCCGTTTTCCTCCTGGGAAATCTGCAATTGCCTCCCACGTATCGTTAATGAAATCGTATTTCCAGAAATCTTGATAGGCTTGAGCGTTGCCACCTCCAGTGCCTACATAGGCAATGGTGTCGATTACAAATGCAGCGGATAAGGTTCTGGCAGCACCTCCAAAATCACTTTTTCGGGTCCATTGGTCGGTGTCGGGATTGTACATCCAAAACTGATTTGTTTGAGTATACACGTTATTGAAAAATCCAGAACCAGTACCCATATACGCATGATTTTTTATCACAAATGCAGTTGCATGACTCAAAAAAGGTCCTGGAAAACTTCCTTTCTGTGTCCATGTATTGGTCGATGCATTGTATGCGTACACATCATTGATGCCTACAGGATCCCAGCCCATTCCGATATACCCCGTATTGTTTAGCGCAAAGCCAAACGAGGCAAATACATTTTTTGGATAGTTTGTTTTTTTTGTCCAAACATCTTGTGAAAAACCAAGCGTGTTAATTGTAATAAAAATTAAAAATGCGAACAATTGTTTCATAGCCTTGAGAAGTTGAAAATGTTGGTATATATACCGGTGACGAAAAAATGGTAACTCGAAATGTAGAAACTTGACTTAGCTACAGATGAAGCTTATGTGCTATGATGAGAATTGATATTGAAGATGTGATAGTGTTTATTATGCATAATTTTATTAGGTTAACGGCTATGGTGGAACACAGACCGTTTCATTTATTCATATGAATTCAAAAATTAAATAACAACAATCAACTTCGTTTTTAACTCAACCAAGCTTTGGTGTTCTGTGCGCCGCGGCGGAGCCACAGGCTACGGTGAGGTAACTGTAGAGAAAACCGAAGAATTATTTACTTCAGATGAATCAGTGGTTCAGACAATTTTAGAAGAATAAAAAAAGCTTCGTTCTGTAAATTAACAAAACGAAGCTTTTTTTATTCAGATTTTAAAATTAGTGTTTTACTATTTTCGATGTGTAAATTTCATTTTCAGTTACAAGCTGAAGCAAATAGATACCTGCGGGTAAAGATTCAATATTCATTGTAATCGTAGAGTTGCTCAAACTGACCTGTTGTTGCAATTTGATTGTACCTGTTTCATTAAAGAGTTTAATTTCTCCCGTACCTGTTGAAACAGAGACATCAATAGAAACATAATTTTTTGCAGGATTTGGATATGCAATCGCAACGGTGGATTTAGTTGTGTTGAGAATACCTGTTGATGACGATGTCTTTTCTTCGAGTGACATAGATCCGTTCTCGGTAGTAGATGGTGTTCCATCTGAAACAACAGAAAGGGATGTTGTTGGACCTGCTAAAGCAGTACCAACAAATTCAGGTAATACTTTATAATTGCCTGCCTTAACATTTTTAAAAGAATATCTTCCGTTCTTATCTGTTTGTGTATAGGCAATTTTATTCCCTGCCGCATTTGTTAAATAAACGGTTACATAAGCCGCAGGAACGGTCGCTAAAGTAGTACGCGCATTTGCAGAACCACCTGGACTTACAACTACCAATCCACTTATAATATCGGTTCCAGTATTCCAGTTGGGGTCAGCACTTGTGTAAGCTGTTAATGCAATAGTATAAGAAGTACTGCTTGTGATAGATATGGATTCTGCGGTGTTCCATGTTTGCGACCCTCCTGAATATGTAGGTAAGAATGTATTCAGATACGATGAGCCGGTTGCAGGACTTGCCAGTAATACATATGTTCCGGCAGGGATATGATTAAATGTATATAATCCATTATCACTACTGATTACAGTGTCAGATTTTATAAAATGCAAACCAGAAGTACCTTGTTTGAATAATAATACAACACCTTTATCCAATGTATTTGCAGCTGTGTTTATTGTTCCGGAAATGGTCAGGTCACTGCCAATGGTAAGCAACAGTTCATCTGCTGTCGGGTCGCAAATCCCCGCAGTTGTGCTAGTTAGTTTTATTTTTAAAATTCCGTTTGCAATATCCGCTACTGATGGAGTATAGGTAGTGGTTAAAGAAGTCATGTTGCTAAATGTACCTGTTCCGTTGCTTGACCAGATAACAGTACTCGTACCTATAGCTGTTCCATTGAAGGAAGCTGCACCCGATGCAATAACCTGATCGGGAC
>JAYTLG010000185.1:0-2936 GCA_043729555.1 Cytophaga sp. | reverse complement strand
AATGAGAAGAGATACCAATGTTTTTTTATTGGGTGAAGAGGTTGCTGAGTACAATGGTGCATATAAAGTAAGCCAAGGAATGTTAGATGAATTTGGTGCGAAACGAGTAATCGATACGCCAATTTCTGAATTGGGATTTGCAGGTATCGCAGTTGGTGCGGCAATGAACGACTTACGTCCGATAGTAGAATTTATGACATTCAATTTCTCCTTAGTAGCAATTGATCAAATTATAAATGGTGCTGCCAAAATCATGAATATGTCTGGTGGCCAATATACCGCTCCAATGGTATTTAGAGGACCAACAGGTAACGCAGGTCAATTAGGCTCACAACACTCTCAAAACTTTGAAAACTGGTTTGCAAACACGCCAGGATTGAAAGTAGTTGTACCTGCTAACCCATATGATGCAAAAGGTTTGTTAAAATCTGCAATCCGTGATAACGACCCTGTTATTTTCATGGAGTCTGAAGTAATGTATGGCGACAAAGGAATGGTTCCTGAAGGCGAATACTTAATTCCTCTAGGTGTAGCAGACATAAAACGCGAAGGTACTGACGTTACAATTGTTTCGTATGGTAAGATTTTAAAAGTAGCGTTACAAGCCGCTGAAGATCTAGCAAAAGATGGCATCTCTGCTGAAGTTATCGACTTACGTACCGTTCGTCCGATTGATTTCGAAACGGTTGTAAACTCTTTAAAGAAAACAAATAGATTGGTAATCGTTGAAGAAACATGGCCATTAGCTAGTATCTCATCTGAGATTGCGTACCACGTTCAACGTTATGCATTCGATTATTTGGATGCACCCGTACAACGCGTTACAAGCCGTGATTTACCACTTCCATACGCTCCAACCTTGATAGCTGAAATACTACCAAATGTAAAACGTACGATTGATGCTGTTAAATCTGTTATGTATCAAAATAGCTAATCGTTACAATATCGTATATAAACAAGAAAGGCGCATATAACATGCGCCTTTCTTGTTTTAAACAAATGATGTACCGACTATCTAGATAGTATTACATTAGCATCTCCGACATCTCTAGGATATCCTGAGTAGGTATTTGATATGCAATATAATTACCTGTTAATACAGTTAGTGAAACAATCGAACTCCCAATTTTAACAGTAGAGTCTTTCGTTCTTCCAACAAGTTTGCCTACAAAAACTTCCCCGTATTTTAAATAAGATAAGCTCCCCTTTTTTAAACGAGCCTTTACAGGTTTGTTATTTAACTCGTTTGATAATTCTTCAAAATTCATAACACATAAATTTTAAAATGTTTGCGTAATATAACTTCATAATATAGACGAATTGGATGCCTATTTATTGTAGTGCACAATAAAAATTCTGTATTTTGAATATCGGAATTATATTTAAAAAAATCAAGCAGAAATTTATAGAAATAATAAAATGGGCCTGAAAATTAAATTTTAGACGATTTTTTAGAGGAATATAATAATAAGATAATCTCATTCGATATCCTTAAATGGATTGATTGTCAATATTTAATAAAATCTTGTATACAATTTCACTTGTGCTTTTTGGGCTTTTCTTATGCGGTTTTATTGCTTCCCATAAATGAATTTTGAAGCAAAAAACACAGACTATTTAAATTCACGAAATAAAATTCATCTATATATTTCTTAACTTAGTTAAAACCAATAGTAGATTAATTTTAGTACCCATAAATGAAAAGTGCATCCACCTATAAAGCAGCGCTCATCGTAGCAGATTCTATAGAAACAATTTTTTCAAATCACCTACGCCGAGCAACAAGTTTAGGCGAAACCAACTTGGCATCCGTTCCGAATGCAGCAACAATTGAGTCTTTTATAGATGTCGGTTTTTGGACCAGCCTTCGACATGAAGAAGGACGTTCGCCCAGAATTTCCTTGGCATACTTAAATCCGGAACAAGCGGGTACTCCCATTATATTTGCACAACCTATTCCCTTCACACCAAAAACATTAGCCAAACTTTCTCCGGGCTACGAACGCGCAGGGATTCACCTTGGCATATGGCATCACGAAAACGAACTGTATGTGTGGGGAGCAACATTGAGTTTGCCGAACTGTTGTTTTGTATTGGATATTTCTGAAGCCGGACAAGTTGTAATTAAGCATCGACGCATTGATGGTTTCGGTAAGTTTTCAAACATCGCTGTATTGGCGGGCGATGAAATTAAAATCGTTGATGAACAAAACTCCACCAATGGATCTTGTCCAGAAATTGTAAGTTCGTTACTAGACTTCTCTTCTGTTACATCAAGAAATGATACCATCAATGTAATGCTGCAGCTTGCCGTATCGATGCGCACGCACAAACGCGGTGGCACCATTTTAGTTGTTCCTTCAAATACAAAAGAATGGCGCGAGTCTATTAGTCACCCCTTGCATTATGCAATTAAGCCCGCCTTCTCAGGTTTAGCAGATTTAATTAAGAAAAATCAAATAGACAACTCGATACCAAATTGGCAAGCACTGTTAGCGAAAGAAGTTGATATTATCGGCGGACTTACAGCAATTGATGGTGCAACAATCATTAACGACGAATATAAATTATTGGCATTCGGAGAAAAAATTGTTCAACGCATCGGACAGCCAATCATTGAACGTGTTATAGAAACTGAACCCATAAAGGAAAATAATCCAACCATTGTTTTCCCATCACAAACGGACGGCACAAGGCATTTGTCGGCTGCCCAATTTGTCCAAGATCAGAGCAATGCAATCGCGATGGTAGCTTCGCAAGATGGGCGCTTTACGGTTTTTGCTTGGTCAACAAAAGATCAACTTGTTAAAGCACATCGGATCGATAGCTTATTGTTGTAGTCGTTATATATGAATTAATTTTACAAGCACGGCAAACTAAAAACTTAGGCAACAGTGCTAACGATTATTTAAACCAAGTGGCTTTATGCCATAGTG